>NZ_JAGWCX010000002.1:0-110368 GCF_020657775.1 Clostridioides sp. ZZV14-6345
TACTATTGTAATATTTAAATATTACAATAGTAAGTTTTAAAAATGGAATCAATTATTACCTAACAAATTGAAAGGAGGAAGTATAGGTACTATATTTATTTCTAGTACAAGTGAAAAGCTTAGATTTAAACTTTATAAAGAAGACTATAATACAGTAGTTAAAGCTATTTTGAAAGCTTATGATGAAAAAGAGCTGAGTTACAATCTGTTGATGTCATTGTAATTTTTAAAGATTTAAAAGGTGAGAAACCAGAAGTCGATTTTATCAACAGAAATATTGAAGCTCCTAGATTGGAGTATATTATAAATAATGTCTTCTATTTTAAGGATGGACTATAAATTTACATATGGGAGATGATATAAAGTATGAAAAGAAAAAAGAATTTTATTTGGATAGCTATCTTGTTAGTTGGTATAGTTATGGTAATGTATTACGTAGGAAAAAAACATAATGATATAAATCAAAAAACTGATAAGAATTATACAAAATCTGAATTAAATAAATCTGAAATTAAAAATAATGATAACAATAAAAAAGAAAGAGTTAATATAGTTAACTATAGTGATTCTTTTGAGGGTATTAGTGGAGGAGCTATTTTTTATAGTAGCAAAAATCAAGAATATAATATATATAATAAAGATTTAATTGAAACAAGAGCTTCACCTTGTTCTACCTTCAAAATAATTTCAACATTAATTGGTCTAGAAAAGGGGGTAATAACCTCAAAAGAATCAGTTATGGGGTATGATGGTACAAATTACCCAAATAAAAATTGGAATAAAAATCTTACTTTAGAAGAGGCATTTAAAGAATCTTGTGTCTGGTACTATAAAAAATTGATAAATAAGGTTGATTCTAAATCTGTCCAAAGTATTTTAGATGATTTAAAGTATGGGAATTGCGATATTAGTGAATGGGAAGGGGATTTAAAAAATGGAAAGGGACATTTAAATGGGTTTTGGTTAGAATCTTCATTACAAATATCTCCGAAAGAGCAAGTGCAAACAATGGCAAAAATATTTGAGGGAGATACAAGCTTTAAAAAAGAGCATATTAATATTTTAAAGGATATTATGAAAATAGATGTAAATGATAAAAACATAAATGTATATGGAAAAACTGGAACAGGATTTGATGGAAAAAATAAACGTGTAGATGCCTGGTTTGTAGGTATGCTAGAGAGCAAAGGTGATACTTATTATTTTGCTATTAAATCAGATGATTCCAATAAAGAAATTACAGGTCCAAACATAAAGGAAATTGCAATTAATATAATTAAGAAATATTATAGTACAATATAATAAACTTAATTTTATTTGCAAATATTAGTTACTTAGAGTCTGGAAATATTTATTAAATAATTTTAATAAATTGAATTTATATAGAGTAAAATTCCTGTAGTACATAAAATACTTGCTGTTGATTACTAAGTTAAATACTTATAGATATTAAAGTTAATATCTTTTAAAGACTATGCGATATATTAAAAGTATAAATAAAATATATTGCATAGTTTTTATTTTATATTATAATCTTAAATAATATGCAAAAACTAAACAAGATTTTAATAGTAATCGATATTTATATTTATGTCACTATAATGTCATTTTAGGTTGCTAAAATTTAACCATGAAGGAGATGATTATATATGGAAATATTAAAATGTGAAAATCTCACAAAAATATATGGTTCAAGTCAAACCAGAGTGACAGCTCTTAATAATGTAAATTTATCAGTTCAAAAAGGTGATTTTGTGTCCATTGTAGGAGCATCTGGTTCTGGTAAATCTACATTACTACATATGCTTGGGGGAGTAGATAGACCTACATCTGGAAAGATTTATGTTGAAGATACAGAAATATCAAGCTTAAAAGAAGAAGCTCTTGCAGTTTTTAGACGCAGAAAAGTGGGTCTTATTTATCAATTTTATAACCTTATACCTACTCTTGATGTTAGAAAAAATATATTATTACCCATGTTACTTGATAAAAGAAAGGTGGACGAGGATAGATTCTCTGAGATTGTATCCATACTGGGATTATCTGATAGATTAAATCATCTCCCAAGTCAACTTTCAGGTGGACAACAACAAAGGGTATCTATAGCTAGAAGTTTAATCTATAGACCAGCTATTTTATTAGCAGATGAGCCAACTGGTAATCTCGATAGAAAAAATTCAGAAGAAATTGTAGATTTGTTAAACTTATCAAATAAACGATTTAATCAGACAATACTTCTTATTACTCATGATGAGAAAATAGCACTAGAGGCAAATCGTATTGTAACTATGGAAGATGGAGTGATTGTCTCTGAAAAGGTGGTGAAGAGATGAATATTCTCCAAGAATACACCTTAGACTTTGTACGACGCAATAAACGTAGTAGTATAGCTATAATGTTAGCTATATTACTTACTACAACAATGATGTCTTCCTTGTGTGGACTGTTGTATACCATGTGGACTGATTTTATAAGACTTTCAATTGAGAAAGAAGGTAACTGGCATGGTGAATTGTTTGACGATACTTATGGAAGTGATTTACCATTAATTGAAAACTTTTCTTCAGTTGATGATGTAATGGTAAAAGGACAATGGTATGTAGGCAAAATTAATAATGACAAAAGAGATTATATAGTTTATAGAAATGCTACATCAGAGTATTGGAATTCTATGCCAGAAAAAGACACTATAATAGAGGGTCGTCGACCAAATAAAGCTAATGAAATTGCACTATCAAAACAATATTTTGAGAATAATCCAAGTGTAAAAATTGGTGATAAAATTACTCTCCCAATAGGAGATAGAATCCTAAATGGAAATCCTCTTGAACCCATAGCTCCAAAATCGAAAGGTGAAAGTTTTAAAAAGGTTTCAGAGGCTACGTTGACAGTAGTAGGAAAGATAGATGTTACTACTTCATCAGTAGTACCTGCATATACGGCTCTTGGTTATCTTGATAAAACAAGTATAAAACCTAATGATAGTATAACTGTGTACTTGCGATTTAAAAATATAAGAGACACATATAAGGAACTTCCAAAACTTGCTAAATCATTGGGGTGGAAGACCAATGAGTATGGAAAATACAATCTTAAATACAATAGTAATTATCTTTTAAAGATGTTAGTCTTTTCTCCAGAACAGAAAGCATCTATGAGTAGTATATCAAAATTTTCAACTCCTATTATGTATCTCACAATAGCAATTTTTACAGTAGCCGTGTTTGTAATGGTGATTTACAACGCATTTTCACTATCTGCAAATGCTAGACTTACTCAATTAGGGATATTATCTAGTGTTGGGGCATCGCCAAAACAGATTAAAAGGTCTGTAGTGTTTGAAGGTTTTTTATTGACTATTATACCGTTACCAATAGGTTTATTTTTAGGATGGTTATTGTGTAATAGGCTTGTAATCTATATTAATTCGGTTAATTATCATACTGATGCTCCAGAGGTGGTATTTACTTATGGTGTTCCTGCTTTTCTGCCAGCAGTTTTACTTACAATAGTAACAGTATGGATTTCTGCACTTATACCAGCACGAAAAGTATCAAAAATATCTCCTATAGAAGCAATACGACAAGGAGATAGTGTTAAAATTAAAAAGTCACATAGATATTCATTAGGAAAGATATTTGGAATAGAAGGAGAACTTGCATCAAACGCACTGCGTGCTCGTAAAAAATCTTATCGTACTGCAACAATATCCTTAACACTATCTTTTTTATTACTGACAGGCTTTTTGCATATAATTGCAAATCAAAAAGGGGCAGAAGCTGTTTATGGAAGTGACAATTATAAAGACCAAAGAGATATAGCAGTTTATTTAGAAAATAGTGAACCTGTAGAACCTGCTTTTATGGAAAAATTAGATAACACAGAAGGTGTAAAGAGCTCACTATATTATCTGAAAATGTCTGCTACTACTTGGCTGACTGAAAAAGATGCTTCAAAAGAACTTGCTGAAAAAGGAGGATTTAAAAGTATAGTTTCATCTAAAAAATACTCTCCTATAGAACGTGATGGCAAGTTTCGTATAATTTCAAATATAATTGGGCTTGATGATGAGAGTTTCACAGAATATTGCAGACAAATTTCTGTAGACCCAAAGTTATTTTATGATACAAAAAATCCAACTTCAATTGTATACAATAAGGAAGAAGATGTTAATCGTAGCACACGTAGAAATAAAGTATATATAGATTATTTAAATCTTTCAATAGAAGATAATATTAAATTAAATGAAAAAGTATATGATGAAGATAAAGGTGATTATACTTACAACATGAAAGTGGGAGCTATTACAAATACACTTCCTCAAATAATAGATACTAGCTCAAGATATACATTAATGCAAATAGTACCAATGTCTGTAGTGCAGGAAATATCTAAAAATTATGATGAAGTAGGTAGGTTACGTTCAAATAGGCTGATGGGATTATTTAAAGTAGATAATCGTGATGATATTCCTAGGGTAAGAGAAAAATTAGAGTCCATTTGTAATAAAGATTATGGGTCAGGAGACTATAGTATTGAGGATGTTTTAGAAGGTAAAAAACAAAATGCTAGTGGAAGAAAGACCATGAATTTAATAGTAGGCTTTATTACAGGTTTATTGGCTATGATTGGATTATCAAATGTACTTGCTACAGTGTCAGGAAATATTAGAAGTAGACGACAAGAGTTTGCTATGTTGCGTTCTGTTGGATTATCCCCAGATGGTATAAAAAAGATGCTTGTTTTGGAAGGTTTATTCTTAGGAATCACACCATTATTACTTAGTATTCCTGTGCAAATAGGAATAGTGTATACTTTTCTACGTATAAATGAAATATATTTTATAGAGTACTTACCATTTGCACCTATATCTACAATAATAGGTTTTACTATATCGATACTTTTTATTGTAATAGCATCATATATGACAGGATACAAGCAGTTGAAGAATGAAAATATAGTAGAATCTATAAAAAATGAAACAATATAAACAAAAACTATCTGAACTTATTTAAGGGTTTTAATTCAAGATTACTTACAAGTACAGGGATAGTTAAGTTGTTTATTTAATAAAATCTTAAATATAACTTAAATATAAATAGAGGTATATTACTAAAATAATAGATAATATAGAATATAGATATGGCTGGATTATAGGTATTTTACCTATAATCCAGTGTTTTATGTGTAAAACTTAATTATGAATCTTGCACCACCATTATGGCAATTTTCTGCATGTAGAGTACCATTTTGACGTTCTATAATAGACTTTGATAGAGCAAGTCCTATACCAATACTGTCCTTATTAGCGTTTTTACCACGATAAAATCTATTAAAAATATATGGGAGTTCTTCTTGAGAAAATCCTTTACCATTATCCTCTATAATAATCTCAACATATAAAGGATTTTGACTGTAATAAGCAACGATATGCCCACCATCTTCTATATGCTCACTGCAATTTTTGAAAATATTTAAAAGAGCTTCTAAGGTCCAATTAATATCAATCTCAAATTCTACTGAAGGAGAACCTTCAATAGCAAATGTCTGATGTTTTTCTCTTAAAGAACCTTCTATAGGCTCAATTGCATAAGTAAGAAGAGAATGTACATCTATAAGTTTGCTTTCAAATACTAAAGTACTTGCATCCAATTTTGATAAAGTAAGTAAAGATGAAACTAGTCTCTCAAGTCTTGATATTTGATTTGTAAGCCTGTTAATATAATCTATTTCTTCATCTGGACAATTTTCTGAAAGTAATTGTGCCATAAGTGACATAGAAGTAATTGGAGTCTTAAGTTGATGCGCAATATCTGCAAGGTTATCTGAAAGAGTTTGTCTTTCTTTTAAAGCAAATTCTTTTGAACAACGAAGTTCCCCAACTGTCTTATATATCTCATCTTCAAGATGAGAAAATTCATCTTCACATCGTAAAAGCACAGACTCTTTTCCTGAATTTACTTTTTCTAAGTATTGAGTAAGCTTGTTTATTCTACTCAGTTTTTGTCTATTTGCTCTATGTTTGATTATATATACAACTAGAGCCATTGTTGAAATTATACTAAACGATACTACTAGAAAGTAAAAAAAGTTTTTACTCCAAAATGTACTTTTAGAATATCCATGCTTTAATAAAATTTCATTTCCTGTATTAAAGTCATTATCACTAGAATTTTTCATGGATTTTAGTATACGTTCTGTAGATTTAGGATTGTACTCATATGATGTACCAAGAGCTTTAGACATCATCTTGTATTCATCAAAAGAAGTTACAGTTGTTAGAATTACACTTAATAAAACAGTTGCAGCTAAGCAGAATATTATAAAAACAACTGTATTGTTGATATTTCTTGGAGTTTTCACTAGCTATCCTCCATTCTATATCCTATGCCTCTTAATGTCTTTATACAAGGTGGATTTTTTAATTTTTCTCTAAGACGCTTTATTGTAACTGTAAGAGTGTTGTCATTTACGAAATTACCATCTACGTCCCAGAGCATTTCTAGTAATTTTGTACGAGTCATAGCTCTATTTTTATTTTCCATCAGACTTAGAAGAAGCCTATATTCTCCTGCTGTCAAAGGTACTTCAACATTATCTAAATATGCTTTGACTTCAACTTTATTCAAGCTTATATTTCCACATGTAATAGTATCGTTAGTATTAGAATGAGTTCGTCTAAGAACTGCATTAATTCTAGACTGAAGCACTGAAAGTAAAAATGGTTTAACCACATAGTCATCTGCACCCATATCTAATCCACGGATAATATCTTTTTCATCATCACGGACTGTCAAAAATATCACTGGAGTGTTTTCTATACTTTTAACGTATTGGCAAAAGTCATATCCAATACCATCAGGTAGATTTAAGTCAAGTAGAATTAAATCAATAGTTTTATCAAAATTTTTTTTAGCCTCAGCAATCGTATTATAACAACATACTGTGTGATTTTTCTTTTCAAGGGAAGTCTTTATCCCAAATGTAATTGTATCATCATCTTCTAGAAGAAGTATTTTAGCCATTTACTTTTAGTCCTTTCGTTAATTTAGTTATTTCATTAATTTAAATTATTAATTTTATATTTAATATTTTTTATATTATAGATAGAAAAAATTATCATTTAAGTATATAAACTTTAATTTATAAACTTAAGTCTATGCCCTAAGTGAATCTATAAAAAGAGCAAGTATTGTTTCAATAAATTTTTCCTCGTCTATATTAAAATTGTTTAGGTATGATTTTCCTGTTACAGATAATAAATTAAAAAATCCTGTAAGTGTAAATATTGATGAATACATAAGAGTAGGTATGTCAATATCATTCCTAATACTTCCATCATTTTTTCCAATTTCAAACATTTCTTGTATTTCATCAAACATAAATTTATTAAAAGAAAAAAACTTTTCTTTAAATGATATCTCAGTATATGAGTTTTTAGATTTTACAACCCCAATCATTCCCATAAGTGACAGTAGAGAGGGTTCTACACAGTAAAATTTATGAAAAGCAAAGTATGAAAATTTTATTTTTTCAAACCCTGTTTTACCTTTTGCACTTTCTATTTTAACACTATGCCAAAGTTTTTTATATCCTCTTAAAATGACAGCAAAGAATAAATCTTCTTTACATGAGAAATACTTATATATGGTACGTTTAGTGTATTCAACTTCCTTTGCTAATTCATTCATAACTGTATTATCAAATCCATTAAGACAAAATAATTTTTCTGCTTTATCAATAATCTCATTTTCTCTTTGTATTTTTTCTTTATCTCTTTTTGATAATTCTGACATATAAATTATTCCTTTCTATTAATAATAAAGTATACCGATGGTATACTTGTGTAATTATAATATATTTGTATACAATTAGTATACTTTAATAAAAAATAAAATTAATATTAGGTATTATAACTTCACTAATTAATTATATAGGCAAAATACCAAATAGGGGGAATTTATTTATGAAAATAAAAGAAAATGTATTAATGTTAGACAGTACTCGTGGCTTAAATTGTTTTATTGTTTTTCCAGTAATAATCATAGTGCTATTAGGATATTTGACATCAAAGTCCTATGGGGAAGAATTTACATCATATAATTATTATACTATTGTTACAATACCATTTTGTGTTCTTATGGGAATCATTAGTGTTTCATATGTGGCACAAGATGAAAAAATTTCTAACACATCATATCGTTATATGATTTCTCCTATTTCAATAGCAGATTTAGTTCTTTCAAAACTTTTCTCTTGTACAATAGTACTTTCGATATGCAATTTGATAACTTTAGTGGTGTTAAGAGGAATTTTTCATATGAGTTTTGGTGGAAAATTTTTAGCTGTTATTTTTCTTTTAATGTGTGAATCTATTGCAGTAGTATCTATAGGTTTGTTTTTGGGTCTTGTTTGCAAAAATTTAGATATGTTACGTAATATCATTAATATACCAATAGTTATTTTTGGTTACACTTTTGTTTCCTATAATTATAGTAATTCTGGGAGTACTGGCAAATTATATAAGTAAACCATCTTTTAATATTGGTATTTTAGATGAGTACAAAAATGAACGAGTTCTAAAGGAATCTGAAAAAAGAACTAATGAAAATACAATAATGGCTTTAGAAAATACTCAGGGGATTAATACAGAAATTGCAGACCTCAAAACAATTAAAACTGATATTATAACAGGAAGTATTCAGCTGTTATATATTTTAATAAGAATGACCTTAAGTTATATTCTATAAAAGATAAAAATACGAATGATGCATTAAAGTATTTAATAGAAACATATAAAAAAGAGCCAACTCCTATAGATATAAGTAAATTACAAGAAAATACCTTAGGAGTTTTACAAAGAATAATTGCATTTATCGTATTATAGTAATAGTTTTAGCCTTGTTAGCTATGAAATTTACTCAAAGAGGTAGATATTCAAGAAATAGTAATTATTAAATAAGATAGAAAATAGATGATGTAATTAAAATAAATCAAGAGATAAAATTATCTAGTGTAAAAAAATGCTGTGAGAATTCTTTTTTTATTTTATCATTATTATTTAAGTCTCTTATCTAGAAAAACCAACTAATGTATATTAAAATGATATGTAGGGAGTGGAAAAAATGAGATTAGAATCGTTAGTTAATCAAAATTATAATAATTTAAATGAAAATGATAAAATTATTATTAAACAAATATTGATTTTTCAAAGAGAATATCGCAATTTTTCGTGTGAAAAAATTGCAAATGAATGTAATGTTTCTAGAGCAACTTTATTAAGGCTTTGTAGAAAAATTGGATTAAACTCATTCTCTGATTTAAAATATTTACTTAAAAATAATCAACTAGAATTTGTTAATAATGATAATAATTTTCATGATGTTTGTGAGAATTATCGACTATTAATGAATGAATTACAAAAAATATCATTTCAAGATATTTGTAAAATAATATACAATGCAGAAACAATTTATATTTATGGGACAGGTAACGAACAGAAAAGTTTAGCTCAAGAAATAAAAAGAATATTTCTTTCAGTAAATAAATGTGTTATTGATTTGTTTGATATAGGTGAAATTGAGTTTATGAGAGAAGCATTTCAAAAAAGTGATTTGTTTATTATCATTTCTTTATCTGGAGAAACGAAAGCAGGAATTGAAATTGTAAAATTTATCAACAATCATATACATACGATTTCTTTAACTAGGCTTGATAATAATACAATTGCGACACTTTGTGAATATAATCTGTATGTGGCAACGCAAAAACTCAATACATTGCAAACTATATCTTATGAAGTCGTAGGCGCATTTTATGCTCTATTAGATTTGCTTTATATGAATTACATAGAGTATAGAAGGAGAAAAGTATGAAAATAGAAGAACTTTTGAATAAATATTATAATTCATTTACAGCAAATGATAAGTATATTTGTGAGTGCATTATTAATCATAAAGAAGATTGTATTAAACTTTCTATAGATGAATTTGCAGACAAATATCATATATCTACAAGTACACTTTCTCGTTTTGCTCAAAAACTACAATTACCTGGGTATAGTGAATTAAGAGTTATTATACGATTAAATGAAACAGAAACAGAATATAAAAATCAAAGTAAACAACAATTAATGAATTGTTATAATAAGGTTATAGATGATATAGAAAAGAAGGATTGTTCGATTATGTTCGAAAGAATGAAAAAGGCAAATCGTATAATCGTTTTTGGAGAAGGTTATTCTCAAGAAAGAGTTGCTAAAGAGATGAAAAGAATTTTCTTACCAACAGGAAAGATTATGTATGATGTTTATGGTTATGATATGATTCAGGCACTTAATCATTTTATAAAAACAGATGATATGATTTTCTTTATCTCATTAAATGGAGATGCTTCTACAATTATTGATTTTGCTAAAGAAATGAGAATGAAAGGAATTTATATGGTTTCCATTACAAAAATGATAAGTAATCCTTTGGCAAGATTATGTGATGAAAATTTATATATTCAATCTATATCTATTTCTGTAGATAAACAACTGGAGTACGATGTAACAACACCTTATTTTATTTTAATTGAACTGCTTTATATTAAATACAAGATGTATTTAGAAAGTGAACATATTCCCACGAAATGAAAAATTGTGCTAAAAATGAACATATTTTTTAAAGGATATCAAAATATTGATATCTTTTTTTTTGAATGATATTATGGTTTTGATAGCAAGAAAGGAAGATGAAATTGTATAAATTATTAATACTTGATATAGATGGTACGCTTAGAGATGAGGTATATGGAATTCCAGAATCTGCAAAGCATGCTATACGCTTATGTCAAAAGAATCATTGCAATGTTGTTATTTGTACTGGAAGAAGTATGGGTACAATACAAGACGATGTTCTATCATTAGGGGTTGATGGATATATAACAGGAGGAGGTAATTACATTCAATATCATGGTGAATTACTTTATAATCAATCTTTTAATCAAAAATTGATAAAGGAAGTAGTTTGTTTGTTAAAAAAGAGAGGAGTTGCTTTTTCTATTGAGAGTCAGGAAAAAGTTTTCATGAATCAAAAAGCTAAGGAAATATTTGAAACAATGAATCAGTTGAAAGGAACTAATTCTTGTATAAATAAACAGCACATCCAAGAAAAGATAACATATGAAAATAACATTGAAGAGTATGAATCACAAGATATACATAAAATTTGTTTATGGTCAAATGAAAAGGTGTTTGATGAAGTAAAAGATATATTGCAAGACAAAATGGAATTAGCACAAATGGATATTTATAGTCAATACTATGAAATTATTCAAAAAGATTTTCATAAAGGAAAAGCAATTCAAAGGTTACAAGAAAGATTAGGAATAACTCAAAAAGAAACTATATGTTTTGGCGATGGTCAAAATGATGTTGTCATGTTTCAAGTATCGGATATTATAATTGCAATGCAAAATAGTCATCAACAACTCAAAGATATAGCAACATCCATATGTGAAGATATATTCGATAATGGCATTTATAAAGAGTTAAAAAGAAGAAATATAATATAAAAAGGAGTAATTTATGGAAAAGAAATGGTGGCAAAAAGAAATCGTTTATCAAATTTATCCAAGAAGCTTTCAAGATAGTAATAATGATGGAATTGGAGATTTACAGGGAATTATTTCTCGTTTAGATTATTTAAAAGATTTAGGCATTACATCATTGTGGTTATGTCCAATTTTTAAATCACCTATGGATGATAATGGATACGATATTAGCGATTATTTGGATATTGCAAGTGAATTTGGAAGTATGGAAGATTTTAAAGAGTTAATTAAAGAAAGTAAAGATAGAGGAATTAAGATTATATTAGATTTAGTTCTCAATCATACAAGTGATGAACATCCTTGGTTTCAAGAAGCATTAAAAAATCCAAAAAGTCCTTATTATGATTATTATATTTTTAAAAAAGGAAACGATTTACCAAATAACTGGAGGTCTGTCTTTGGAGGAAGTGTCTGGGAAAAAGTAGAGAATAGAGACGAATATTATTTTCATTCTTTTGGAAAAAAACAACCAGACCTTAATTGGGAAAATCCAATATTAAGAAGTGAACTTTACAAAATGATTAATACTTGGTCTCAAATGGGAGTCGCAGGATTTAGAGTTGATGCTATTACGTTCATCAAAAAGAATTTAAATTTCCAAAGCTTAGAAAGTGATGGTGTTGATGGTCTTGTTAAATGTACAAAAACAGTTAGAAATCAGCCTGGAATAGAAAAAATGCTTTATGAATTAAAAGAAAATACATTTAAAAAATATGATTGTATGACTGTTGCTGAAGCAGCAGGTATTAGTTATGACCAACTAGATGAATTTATTGGAGAAGATGGTTTCTTTTCAATGGTCTTTGACTTTAAACATGCTGATTTAGATGTTGCTTCTGGTAGTGAATGGTTTAAAAGAATTCCATGGACAATCGCAGATTTAAGAAAATATATTTTAGATAGTCAAATGTATGTTCAGGAATATGGGTGGGCAGCTAATTTTATTGAAAATCATGACCAACCAAGAGCTACAACAAAATATCTTTTGCGATATGAAAGAAACAATGATGCAGTAAAAATGTTGGGAGCAATGTATTTCTTTTTGCGAGGAACACCATTTATTTATCAGGGACAAGAATTAGGAATGACAAATTTTAAAAGAAATACTATAAATGATTTTAATGATTTATCTAGTATTGACCAATACTATCGTTCAATAAAGGAAGGATACTCAGAAGAAGAAGCGTTAGAATTTGTGAATTTAAGAAGTCGAGATAATGCAAGAACGCCGTTCCCATGGACTGATAAAGAAAATGCAGGTTTTTCAGATACAACACCATGGTTAAAGGTTATTGAAAATTATCAAGACATTAATGCACAGAATCAAATTAACAATCCAGAAAGTATTTTAGAATTTTATAAAAAGATGATAAAGTTGAGACAAAATAGTGAGTATTCTGATTGTTTGATTTATGGATTAATAGAACCTATTGAGATAGAAAGTGATAATGTTATTGCGTATAGAAGAAAATTAGATTCGGTAGTTATTGATTGTTATTATAATTTTTCTGATAAACCTGTGGAAATAAAAACAGAAGAAAAATATGATATTATATTCCAAAACTTAGATGATATAAATCTATTAAATAAAACAGTGAGTTTGAAACCATTTCATGCAGTATTATTGAAAGTGAGGTAGAAAAATGGATAAATATAATAAAATAGCAAATGAGCTTATTGAAATTATTGGTGAAGATAATATTATTTCTATTACACATTGTGCAACAAGATTAAGAGTGATGGTTAAAGATAGGGAAATTATTAATGATAAGAAAGTGGAAAAGATTGATGAAGTTAAAGGCGTTTTCTTTACTTCTGGACAGTATCAAATTATTTTAGGAACAGGAATTGTCAATAAAGTTTATGCAGAAGTTGAAAAGATGGGATTAAAAACCTTATCAAAAAAAGAACAAGATGAAGTGGTTAAAAATAATGAAACTGGATTTAAGAAAGTTATGAGAACTCTAGCAGATATATTTGTTCCTATTATTCCAGTTATTGCAGCAACAGGATTATTCTTAGGGTTAAAGGGTTGTTTATTTAATGATAATGTACTTGGATTATTTGGAATGTCTTCTGCAAATATTCCAGTGTATATTCAAACACTTGTTTCGGTTCTTACAGAAACAGCATTTGCCTTTTTACCAGCAATTATTGTATGGTCGGCATTTAAAGTATTTGGAGGAACACCTGTTATTGGGCTTGTTATTGGACTTATGTTAGTTTCTCCAATACTTCCTAATGCATATTCTGTTGCTGACCCATCAAATGAAGTTGAAGCAATTATGGCATTTGGATTTATTCCTATTGTAGGTTGTCAAGGAAGTGTTTTAACAGCTATTGTTACAGCATTTATTGGAGCTAATCTTGAAAAATGGTTCCGTAAACATATGCCTAATGTCTTAGACCTTATTTTTACACCATTTTTTGTTATGCTAATAACAATGTTAGTTATTTTGTTAGGTGTAGGGCCTATCATGCATACAATAGAATTAAAAATGGTTGATATTATCAGTTTATTGATTGGTTTACCTTTAGGAATTGGCGGATTTATTATTGGATTTACATATCCACTAGCTGTTATTACCGGTTTACATCATACTTATGTAATGATTGAAACATCATTATTAGCAAATACAGGATTTAATGCTCTTATTACTCTTTGTGCAATGTATGGATTTGCGAATGTTGGTACATGTTTAGCATTTATGAAAAAATCTAGAAATAATCAAGTTAAACAAACTGCAATTGGAGCAATGTTATCTCAACTTTTTGGTATAAGTGAGCCTGTTTTATTCGGAATTCAGCTTCGATATAATTTAAAGCCTTTGATTATTATGTGTGCATCTTCAGGTTTGGGAGCAGCAATATTATCAATTTTACATATTCAATCTAACTCATATGGATTAGCGGTTTTACCTTCTTATTTAATGTATATCTATGATGGATATAATTTAATCACATATTTGTTAGTATCAATATTTGTAGTTGTATTCTGCTTTATTGCAACATGTTTGTTTGGAGTACCTCAAGAAGCTATAGATGAAGATGAAGACGAAGAATTAGTGTTTGATGAAAACTTTGTGTCTCCAGCTCAAGGGAAAATTGTTGCATTAGAAAATGTACCAGATGAAACTTTTTCTAAAAAAATGTTAGGTGATGGCTTTGCTATTGATATTATAGATGGAAAAATTGTTGCACCTATTTCAGGTAAATTAGAAACAGTATTTCCAAGTGGACATGCATTTGGAATTAAAGGAACTCATGAAGAAGTATTAATTCATGTTGGAATTGATACAGTTGCATTAAATGGAGATGGTTTTGATGTTTTTGTTAAACAAGGAGATATGGTTAAACAGGGAGATGTTCTTGTTAATGCTGATTTAAAGAGAATTCATGAATTAGGAAAGTCTACTTTTACAATGGTATTGTTTACAGATGGTAAGAAGGTAAATATTTTGGATATAAATAAGGAAGTAGAAATAGGTGAAAAAATATGTATTGAGTAGTAGGTGACATGCAATGATGACAAAAGAAGATTATAAAAAGCAATTCAATATTTTTCAAAGCATGAGAAATAATGTAAAAAAAGATAAAAATCGTTTGCATTATCATCTTATGCCTCCTATTGGATGGTTAAATGACCCCAATGGATTATGTCAAAAAGATGGGATATATCATATTTATTATCAATATTCACCATTTGATGGTCAAGGTGGAGTTAAATTGTGGGGACATTATACTTCCAAAGATATGATTACATTTAAAGAGGAAGAACCTTTTTTATTTCCTGATACAATGATAGATAAAGAAGGGGTATATAGTGGCTCCGCTTTTGTAGAGGACAATACAATCTATTATTTTTATACAGGAAATGTCAAACTAATTGATAAAAAAGATTATGATTATATTCATGAAGGAAGAGAACAAAATACGATTTGTTGTAAAAGTCAAGATGGCTTCTTTATAAGTGAAAAGAAACTCATCATGTCAAATGAACAATACCCAACAAATATGTCAAAACATGTTAGAGATCCAAAAATATTTAAAAAAGACAATGATTATTATATGGTCTTAGGTGCTAGAACGAGTGATGACCAAGGATGTGTATTACTTTATAAAAGTCAAGATTTAAAGAACTTTCAATATTACAATACTATAAAAACACCCACGAAATTTGGATATATGTGGGAATGTCCAGATTTGTTTGAATTAGATGGACACTTATTTTTAGTTGTATGTCCTCAAGGACTTGAACAAAATGGGTACAATTATGAAAATATTTATCAATGTGGATATTTTGAAGTTAACTATGATTTTTATAGAAATACTTATACATTGAGTGAATTTAAGGAGTTAGACCATGGATTTGATATTTATGCACCACAAAGTTTTGTTGATGAAAAAGGAAGACGTATACAGTATGGCTGGATGGGTATTCCTGATGCTGATTATCATAATCAACCTACACTTAATTATGATTGGCAACATGCATTAACAATACCAAAAGTGATTATTTATAAAGATAACCAACTTTTTCAACAGCCTATAGAAGAGATGAAACTATTAAGGGAAAAAGAATATCAGATACAAATCAATGAATTTAATAAATTAAATATACAAGAAATAAGTTTTGAAATGAATATTAAGTTTGACTACTCAGAAGATTTTAATATTCAATTAAGAGAAGATGTCCATTTAAAATATCAAAATCAAATTTTAACATTATCATTAGGGTCAAGTGGATGTGGAAGAAATAAAAGGCATCTTGCTATATCTTATATTTTATCTTTAACTATTTATAGTGATACATCTTCATTAGAAATATTTATTAATGAAGGTCAGGAAGTCATGACAACACGTGTATATAGCTTAACAAAACAACAGCCACAGTTTATAACAAAACATAAAGGAAAGATATCTTTTTATAGTCTAAATGGATATAAAATAATATAAAAAAATAAATCCCAAGTTCAAAAGAGCTTGGGATTCTTGTATAATAATTGTATGCTAAAATAGAATACTATACAAATTGATTAGACTGTTTATGATTATAATTATCAATCTATTAAGATAAGTAAAAAAGAGCTCTCTCAGAATAAGTTTAATTTGATAGCTCCTTTTATATTGCATAAATTTTTAGTATAGCCATATCTTAGTATCAAAGCACATTTTCTGTATGTCATCAATAAAGCAACTTACATGGTATCCATCAGTAGTTGAATGATGCACTGTGATAGAAAGAGGAAGAAGTATTTTTTCATCTTTTTGATGAGAAAGTTTTATTATCATCATGGAAAATCGCATAAAATGGTGTTAATGTGTTCCAATATCCAAGTTCATCTTCATCATATGCGATTTTTAGCTCTTTATATCGATTTAAGCAAGTCGTTATTACATATAAATACGCTGGATAAAATTTAATATTTCTTTTTTTTGTTTCCTTAAGCAAATTAGTAATATCTATTTCTATAGTCAAATCAAATCCTACATTTGTCATTTTTGAAAAATAGTAAAAATGTGTATATCGTTCCCAATTTTGTAAATCAATTTTGTGGAATTCTTGTTTATTCATATAAAATCACCATATCCTTTATAATATTTATTTGATTATCAATGTCTTCATTTGTAAGTTTCAAAACGGAAGCAGATGTTTTCATGCTATCAAATAAGAACATTATGTGTATTGCAACTGCTTTAGAATCACATTTTTTAAATTCATCTTTATATTGTCCATAATCTATTAAATTTGAAAGCATTGTGATAGCTGAACTGTATCTTTTATCCATATAATCATGTTGGTCTTTTTCTACAAAAGCAAATTCGTGTATTACAAAGTCAAATCCACAATATTTTCCATTTATGTCGTTTTGTCAAGTTAAAGTTATCTACTATAAAATGATTAGACAATATTTTCTAAATAATCTGTAAAAATTATTTATGATGACTTACTTCAGGTTGTTGAAAGTCCTAATGGGAGAGGTCATAGTACTAAGATTAAAGGAATTAGTATTGCTGGTAAAACTGTTACAGCAGAAATTAAAGCATCAAAAGATGATGTTACAGGTGCAATACAGAGAAGTCTCTTTTTCATTGTTGAAGTGATGAAAATATATTTTATTTTGTACAAAAAATTAAATAGTGGCAACAATTGAGGATGTGAGGGAGAGTTGCCACTATTTGTATAGGGTATTATATTATGTTTTTAAGCTAGTTTTACTATCTTCTATGTTTATATATTAAACCTTGTATATGAATTTAATCGATAATTAATATGAAAATTATATGAATTTTTTAGAATATATAGTAAATATATTAGGGGTTATAGATTTTTTTGTCATTTAATATAGATAATGTTATCTTAGATGCTGAACTACCATTAGAATAATCTTTACTCTGAATATTTGTAGCAAAGAGGTAAGTATTTTCATTTTTTTCTACATAACCTATAAACCAACCATTTACATCTTTTCCATTTATATTAGCAGTGCCTGTTTTACCAGAAAGTGATACCCCATCCTTTTTTGATATTAACAATGAATCTTTTACAGTTTCTATATTTTTATCTTCAAATTTAAACTTATTTGTATAAAAACTTTCAAGTAATTTTACCTGTTCCATGGGTGAGATTTTTAGTGAAGATTCTAGCCAAAAGTTTGATACACCACCTGAAACATCATAATTACCATATCCAATTTTTTTAAGGTAAGTTTGTATGCTTTTTATACCTGTTTTTTTATCTATATCCTGAAAATACCAGTTTACAGAGTTTTCCATAGCAGAAAATAAGTCTTGACCTACATTCCAAGAACTATTAGAATGATGTTTACCATCCCAAGGAATATATGAATTATTTCTTGTTATTATCCCATTTTCTAATCCTAACAAAGCATTATAAATTTTATAAGTAGAATTTGGAGAAATTCTTGTTTTACTTTTTTCTTCATTGTAAATATGATATTGCTTAGATTTTAAATCATACATAACAAAACTTCCATCAAAACCTTTAAAGTACTGACTTAAGTCTTCATACACAGTTTGGTTATTTGTAGGTCTATATTTTTCATTGACATCTGCCATAATAGATAGTGCTGGGCTATTTCCAAATACAACTAAAGCTAGCAATGTAAAAATTAAAATACTTTTGAATTTTAAAGTTTTTGATTCAGTATGAAAATCCATTATCTTTAATAATCGTTTTTTTATTTGTTTTTTTGACCCACCAATATCTGATGTAAGTGTGAGATTAGATTGCCTTGAAATATTATCTACAAAGTTTATTAGCGTTTGTCCATATTCTATATAATTGTCTTTATCAAGTTTTTTTAAAACTGAAATATCACATGCAATTTCACGGTCTATTCGAATTTCGTTAAGTGCATGCCACACAAGAGGATTAAACCAATATAATATTTGAAAAAAGCACATTATATAATTCACCAGTACATCTCTATTTTTAAAATGTTGCAATTCGTGAAGTAAAATATATTTTATATCTTTTAAAGATAATTTAGATATAGATTTATCTGGTAATATAATGTATGGCTTAAAGTATCCAAATGTAATAGGTGTATTTATAATGGGTGATTTACATAGTATAAAATCCTTATTTATGCAAATATCTTTTTTACATTGTTCAAATATTAAAACTATCTCTTAATCTTTTAAAAGTTGTGACGATTTTTTTATATTTACTATTTTAAAATTGCAATGGGTAGTAATAACTATCATAATTAAAATTCCAATTATCCATAATGTTAGTAATAAAATATTAAAACTATCAAAGTTAGATTGGTTTAGAGATACTGAAAAATCATTTAATGCATTTGAGTTATTGATTATAGAATTTGAGTTATTTTTTATTATAGAAGTATTAGCATTACTGTTTTCAATTTGATTAAAAGCATACAGATAGTTAAAAAGATTAATATATTTAAGGGGGATAAATGGAATTATTAACATTATAAGCAATATAAATCCAATATTGTATTGATATTTTGCAGAAATATGTTTTTTAAATACTTTTTTTGTAAGTAAAATTACAACAATTAATACTGATAAGGTCAATGTACTGAGTAAAAATCGGATAGAAAATGGGGCATACATATTTACTTATCCTCCTTAGTCGTCCTTTTATTTAAGATTTCTCTCAACTCCTCAATATCATCTTCAGATAGTTTATTATTTTCTAAAAAGTTTAGTACCATAGAATTAAGAGTACCATTATAAAAACGATTTAAAAAAGAACGGCTTTCTGTAGCTACATATTCTTCCTCTTTAACAAGTGGAGTATAAACGAATACCCTACTATTTTTTTCATACGTTAAAGCTCCCTTTTTAACTAATCTCAACAACATTGTTTGAATTGTTTTAGGACTCCATGTGCTTGTTTTTGCTAGTTTTTCAATTACTTCAGTAGTGCTAATAGGAGCATATTGCCAAATAATCTTCATAACTTGATATTCTGCTTCCGAAATTTGTGGTAGTTTTTTCATACTATACCTCCTTATACTTACATTTGTAATATATAAAGTATATTATCATTAATTTAGTTTGTCAATTCTTAAAAATAGTTCATTTGTACTTATTCAAATAATCTTATCTAGTTAAATAGAATTTTTAATTAAGTTGTATATACTTTAAACCAAATATATGGTTTATATTGACAGTAGGAAATATAGTTGATATACTGATTATTGATATAACAACTAAAATGGAGGTAAAATGAAAGATTTTGAGAAACTATATGAAGCTACAATTAAGTTAGTAAGTACTTCATTGAAAGTAAAAGATGACTTAAAAAAGATGTTTAAACAAAATGGATATGATATAACAACTGATCATTATGCGTTATTAAGATTTCTATGGGAACAAGATGGAATTTCTCAGATAGATTTATGTGAAAAATCATGTAAGGATAAATCTAACACGACAAGAATCTTAGATGTTATGAAAAATAAAGGATTGATTGTGCGTAAAGTTGATGTTAAAGATAGACGTAAGTTTCAAATATTTTTAACAGATTTAGGGAGAGAATTAGAAGAACCATTAAATGAAATTGCAAGTATATATGCAACAGAGACATTTAAATCTATCTCTGATGAAGAATTGCCTTTGTTTACTGAGATTTTAGATAGAATTGGAAAGTAAATATAAATCCTATTTTAAGAGATTTTTTAACTATTGATGATGCAGAAAGAGGGATAAGAATGAATTCTAAGATTTATTATTTTTCTGGAACAGGGAATTCGCTAGTAGTTTCAAAGATTTTAAAAGAAATGTTAAATGGAAGTAAAGAAGTTATACCTTTAGCTATACATAGAAAAGAAAACAATATAGATATAAATGAAGATATATTGATAATTGTTTTTCCCGTTTATTTTGCTAATGCTCCTGATATAGTAAAATCTTTTATAGAAAAATTAAATTTTAATAGTAAGACTAATATATATGCTATTGCCACTTGTAATGGGGTGGCTGGACATAGTTTATTTACTATAGATAAATTACTTAAGAAAAAGGGTAAAAAGTTATCTGCTGGTTTTTTAATTAATATGCCTGGAAATGCTTTGATAACACCTCCAGATGTTGAAGAAGAAAGATTGAGAAATCAAACTAATAGAGTAGATGAGATTGCAAAATGTATCAATAACTTGGAGGTTGGAAATATAGAGGGAAAAAACAATTTAAAGTCACATATAGAAAGTGTTGTACTTCGCTTAGTAGGCAAGAATATGCAAATTGCAACTACTAAATTTTTTGCAGAAAATAAATGTAATGGATGTGGGACATGCAAAAGGGTTTGTCCTGTAGAGAATATAAGTATAGTTGATAAAAAGCCAAAGTGGGGTAGTGAGTGTGAAAGATGCCTAGCTTGTTTTCACTGGTGTCCAAAAGAGGCTATTAATGTAAAAAAATCATTCCTAACAGATAGAAAGAAGTATCATCATCCAGATGTTACTGTGAAAGATATATTTTTAGATAAATAGATATATTTAAATTATATTAATAATTGTTTTATTAAATAAAAACTTTAGAGTTAAAAAAAGAAATATAAAGTAATATTATAAAGACCCGTAATGTTACCTATACTAAATGAAGTAGATATTAAAAATAACAATATAAATATATAGTTATGTTAATAATATATAGTTACATTAATATAAAAATAAAAGTGCCTCATAAATAGAAGTTTTGAGGCACTTATTATTTGTTTAAATTAATATTTATCATTTTGTAATCTCAACCATTTATAATCTCAATCATTTTTTTTATATCCTCTGATGCCATTTCAAATTTTGATTTTTCAATCAATATGTTTCCGCCAGTCATAATATATGAAGGAAACACTCTTAAATTATCATAATAAAGTTCACTGTTACGAAGTTTATATGTTGATATAGAAGGGATAGCATTCTTTTTTGTGTGCTTTTTAGTAATCATATTAAAAGATTTTTTTGCAACATCTCCCATTAACATTACTACTTCTAGGTTTCTAAATAATTTAATTTCTTCTTCTAAAATAGGCATATGTAATTTAATTGTGTCGCGAGTTATTGTATATTCTAATTTAGGAAGTTTTACTGCGTTAGTTATATAGATACCCATATCTAGGATATCATTTATATTAGATACTTCTATACCTGCATTGTTGAATAATGGAAGAGTAGTTTTTAAATAGTCAGCATCTTTATCTACACTATAAAAATCGTCGTTAGGGTTAGTTGGTACAACTTCATTAATCATTATAGTCTTTATTTTGTCTGTATCTATTGTTATATTAGGAATATATGATATTATTTTGTTGTCATCAAAAATATTATTCTGTTTAATAAATTCATTTAATGTTGATTTTATATTTATTTTCATATAACGAATCTCCTTAGTTTTAAGATTTAAATACTATAAAAAAGTAATTCTAAAGCATACAATTTTGAAAATATAATAATATATTTGAAAGTATAATAACATATAAAACATGACAACAGAATGTCATGTTTTATTAATAATCTATTTCAATTTAGAATTTATTAAAGCTTCTGCCTATTCATAATCGTCTTTATGAACATAAAGTACTCATAAGAGAAATCTTCTTTTTGCCCTAAATTGCCAAGAATTATTTCATTAAAAAAGGGTCTTAAAGCTGATTTTAGAGATTCTTTACTAAATCCTATACCATTATCTTCAATTACAAAGGTAAGGAGTTCTTGTTCAAGATATATAAGTATGGATACATTATGTTTCGCATATCTAAAAGCATTCGATATTATATTTTCAACGACTCTAAGAATGATATTTTTATCAAATAATAGATTCATATTATTTATTTGGCTTTTAAGTGTAAAAGATTTTCCTTCTTGTTTAGCAATGATAGATATATTTTTATCTAAGTTTTCTATAAACTTGTTTATATTTGATATAGATTTTGAAACAACTAAATCTTCTAATCGTTGAGCATTACTCATATTTTCTACATAGTATTCAATTCTGTCAATATGTTCAGACATAAGTTGTGTGGTTGATAAAATCTTTTCATCACTGAGTTTGCCTGTTGGTATGTATTTTGTCAAATAATTTGAGTAACCTTTTAGAACTGTTAGAGGATTTCTCAAATCATGAGAAAAAGCAGCATTAAGCTGTTTTCTATCGTTAATCATAGTCCATATCTTTATGTTGTTTTTATTTAGTTCAAACCTCATTTTTTCAAAAGCATTACATAGATTACCTAATTCATCATTATTCTTATATTCTAAACAAAAGTCTAAATTGTTGTTGGATATTTCCGTTGCACCTTTATTGAGTATTTCTATAGGTGTTTTTAGTTTGATTTGACTTTCTTTGTTCGCGTCTTAAATGGGCAGATACTCTAGCTCCAAGTTCGTCTAAATCAAAAGGTTTTAAAATGTAATCATCAGCACCAGCACGAAAACCATTTATCTTGTCAGCATTTTCAATTCTAGCTGTAAGAAATAGAATAGGGCATGATACATAATCTCTAATTCTATTGCAAACTTCAATTCCATCTATTTCCGGCATATTTATATCAAGTAAAATAATATCTGGGTTTTTAGATATTTTTTTTAATGCATTTTTTCCATTTTACCCAAACCAAGATAGTCACTTCTCTATTGATGATATCTTTATAGAATGTGGTATTTGTTCAAAAGTATGTCCTGTAGATAATATCAATATTGAAGAAGGTAGACCAAGATTTTTACATAATTGCGAACATTGTCTGGCATGTGTGCATTGGTGTCCTAAACAAGCAATTCAATGGAAAGATGTGACTAAAAATAGAAAGAGATACCATAATCCCAATGTAAAGTTAGAAGACATGATAAGTAAAAAAAGTAAGGGTATTTAATAAAAACCCCATAAATGTCTTAAATACTTAATTTATGGGTTTTTGTTATGTTTTATTTCAAAGTGTTAAGTTCATATAAATCTGTTCTTCTGTGTTTAAGAAGTGGTAACTGTTGTCTTATGTCAGGAATCAAATCTCTATCAATATTAGCATAAATAATACATTCTTTTTCATCAGCTTGAGCAATGATTTTTCCCCAAGGGTCTGAGATTCTTGAATTGCCAAAAGCTATGTAGGAAGCATCCGTATTTCTAGCAGGTGCAGCACCAACATAGAATATCTGATTATCTAAAGCACGCATTCTTATAGATAACTCCCAATGAGCAGGACCAGTAGTCATATTAAATGCAGCAGGTAAGATAACGATTTCAGCGCCTTTAAGAGCCATTAAACGTGATAATTCAGGGAAACGAATATCATAACAAATAGCTATACCAACTTTTCCATATTCAGTATCTATTACAGTGACATCATTTCCAGCTGTAAGAGTATCTGATTCTTTAAAGCTAACCTTTCCTGTAACTTCAATGTCAAATAAGTGCATTTTACGGTGTTTTCCAATTAGAGTTCCATTTTTATCAAATACATAGCAAGTATTATAGATTTTTCCATCTTCTAACTCAGGAATACTACCAGAAACTAGATAAATTCCATGTTTCTCAGCTAACTTACTCAATACTATTGTTGTTTCACCTGGATATTCTTCAGCAAATTTAGGAAAATATTGATTTTCATATGGGCAGTTAAACATTTCTGGCAAAACTACAATTTTAGCTCCTTTGGTGGCAGCTTCTGTTACCATATCTACAGCATGATTAATATTTTCGGTTTTATTTTCTGTAGTCATCATCTGACAAACTGCAATTTTATAGGAATTCATAGAAATTACTCCTTTCAATATTTTTATGTTATTATAACATATTAAATAAAAATTAGATATTGTTAGATTTCCCTAAATAGGTATGAAGAGAGTCTGATAAACATATTAAAAAAGTAAATAAATATTCTTATGACTATGGAATGTATCCATATATTGACTTTCTCTATATATATTGATAGTATTATATATAAAATAGAATAATTAATAGAGTTTTATAGGGTTCCGCAATTATTAATGATTGGTCTGGTCCAAGATAAAACCCACAACATAGTTTTTGTTGTGAACACGGAAGGATAAAAACCTGGGAGATATTTTATAATATTTCTCAGGTTATTTTATTGGTAAAAAAAGAAATATATTTGAAAAGAGGGATTATTTTATGAAATGGTTATTTTTATTTATTGCAGGTTTATTTGAAGTATTTTGGGCTTTTCAACTAAAAAACTCACATGGATTTTCTAAATTGACTCCAAGTATACTTACTATTGTTGGAATGATTGTAAGTTTTTATTTTTTATCATTAGCACTTAAACATCTTCCACTTGGAACTTCGTATGCAATATGGACTGGAATTGGCACAGTTGGTACAGCTATTGTAGGAATGGCTATCTTAAATGAGCCTATCAGTATGGCTAGAATTACGTGTATAGGCTTTATTGTGGTGGGGATTGTAGGATTAAAGTTACTATCTACTAATTAGAGTATATTAATTTAAATAAGCTATGAAATTAAAGGCGAGAAAATGTTTTAAATAATCAACATTTAAAAAGTCTTTACTTCATAGCTTATCTTATTTATAAGTTTATTGTATTTGAAAATTATATGTATATATTATTTAGCTAATAAAATAGCAGTTAAATCCATAGGGTCAACTATTACACCGTCTTTATAAACACGCATATTTCCAGATGCTATTTCATCTATTAAGATTACTTCATTATTGTAGAATCCAAATTCAAATTTGATATCATAAAGCTCAAGACCTTTTTCAGCTATAGTTTCACGAACTATGTTAGAAATTTTTTGAGTCATGTTCTTCATTGAATCAAATTGAGCTTGAGTCATAATATTTAAAGCTTCTAAACCTTCAGATGTTATAAGTGGGTCACAACGGTCATCATCTTTTAAAGTTGCTTCTACATAACAATCTAGTTTAGCTCCTTCTTCAACACATGAACCATAACGACGTAAGAAACTACCAACAGCTCTATAACGACAAATAACTTCTAAGCCATTACCAAAAACTTTTGCTGGTAGAACTTCCATAGTTGCTTCTTCTAAATTAGCACTTACATAATGAGTTTTAATTCCAGCATTGTTTAGAATTTCAAAGAACTTAACAGATGTCTCTAAATTAGCTCTACCAATTCCATCTATACTTAGACCTACACTATTTTCGCCTGGGTCAAATACACCATCTTTGCCAGTTACGTCGTCTTTAAATTTAAGTAAGTAATTTCCATTATCTAATTCAAAAACATCTTTAGTCTTTCCTTGATACACTTTTTTCATAAACAACCTCCAAAAAGTTAAATTATTATATTGAATAAGGCATTAGTGTCAAAAAAGTTCTGATATTCGCATGAAAATTTATATTGATACCTTATATTTAATATTATATCACAAATAGAAGGGAAATTTCCGAACGATTTTGTAAAAATAACAAAAAAGGTACATTTTATAAAAGTTATAATAAAAAAACTAGTATAGAATGTGAGTGTCATTTATATTGACACACATAAGTTTTTATATAAAAAAGTCTTGACACACTTTAACACACATTTAATGATAATTTTATAATACGCATGAAGACAGTACTTACATATATTGGCATGAAAGTTGCTTTATATATCTGACATATAAAAGATAAATATATTCAAATAAAAATTAGGGGTGGTTAATAATGAAGTCAGTTAGATTCTATGGTATAAGAGATACAAGAGTAGAGGATGTGGATGTACCAAAAATATTAGAAAAAGATGATGTAATAATTAAAGTAAAGGTAGCTGGAATATGTGGTTCTGATATATCAAAATATTCAAAGACGGGTCCACATATGATTGGAGAAATTCTAGGGCATGAATTCTCTGGAGAAGTAGCACAGGTTGGTACAGGAGTAAAGTGTTTTAAAATAGGAGATAGAGTTGCTGTTTGTCCAGCTATGCCATGTTTTGAATGTGATGAATGTAAAAAAGGATTCTATTCAAGATGTAATAATGTAGCGATAATAGGAAATAAAGAACTTGGAGGTTGTTTTGCAGAATATACAAAGGTAAAAGAGAGAAATTTAATAAAAATACCAGATGAAATAAGCTATGAAACAGCAGCTGCTCTGGAACCAGTGTGTATAGCAGGGCATGGTCTTTTTAGGTCACAAGCTAAAGTTGGAGATACTGTTGTAGTACTTGGTACAGGTCCAATAGGATTATTTTCAATACAATGGGCAAAGATATTTGGTTCTACAAAAATAATAGCTGTTGATGTATTTGATGAAAAGCTAGACTTGGCAAAAGAGTTGGGGGCAGATATTTGTATAAATGCAAAGGAAAAGAATCTTGTAGAAGAAATAAAAAGTTTAACTGATGGAGCTGGTGCAGATATTGTTATTGAATCGGCTGGTACTCCAATGACATGTGGTCAGGTATTGTTGCTAGCTAAAAAGGGAGGGACAGTATTGTATGCAGGTATACCATATGGAGATGTAGCTTTGACTAGAGAACAATTTGAAAAGATAGTAAGAAATGAGCTAACTGTAAAGGGCACTTGGTTTGGAAATTCCTTTCCATTTCCAGGAAAAGAATGGAGTACTGGATTGTATCATATGCAGAAGGGTGATATGAATGTTGAAAAATTAGTAACACATAGAATAAATTTAGAAGAAGTACCAGCTTATTTTGAAAAGGTATACAAAAGGGATATTTTCTTTGGTAAGATAATGATTAATATAGCTAATTAGATTAGAGTACCAAATAATAATCTATACAAAAAAGTTTAGTTAAGAAAGGTATGATTCATATGGCAGGAATAATTATAGCTGCACATGGAAATATGGCTAAAGCGATGTTAGAAAGTGCTGAATTAATAGTAGGCAAACAGGAAAATGTAGAAACTTTAGGATTAAACCATGGCGACAGCATAGATGAGTTTAGTAGAAGATTAGAAGAAGGAATTGAAAAATATAAAGGTGAAGGTGTTTTAATCTTGCTTGATTTTTATGGTGGAACTCCATTTAATACATCTGCTGTTGTAATAAATAAGTTTGCTAAGGAATGTGAGTTAGAATGTTTAACAGGTGTAAATTTACCTATGCTTTTAGAGTTATTTTTAAACAGAGATACTATGAAGTTAAAAGACTTAAAGAATTTATGTACACAAGTGGGAATGTCAGGGATTAAAGATGTGAAAACAGCTTTAAATATATAAAATAAATTAAAAATCTGGAGGAATTATTATGAGCAATATAGCATTAACAAGAATTGATGATAGATTAATACATGGTCAAGTTATTACTGCTTGGTGTAAGATTACATCAGCAAAAAGGATAGTAATAGTAGATGATTTAGTTGTAAAGGACCCATTTATAGTTCAAGTTTTACAAATGGCAGCACCATCAACTGTTAAGGTTGAGGTACATGATGTAGAATCAGGTGCTGAAGTACTAAAATCACATAATGGGGATGAAAATTTAATAGTATTGGTCAAATATCCTAAAACTGTTTTAGGTCTAGTAAATAATGGTGTAGATTTAAAGGAATTGAATGTTGGGGGTATGGGAGCTGGGCTTGGTAGAAAAAGTTTTTATAAAAACATATCTGTGTCAGATGAAGAAAAAGAAATATTTAAAGAATTAATATCAAAAGGTGTTAAATGCTTTATACAAATAGTGCCAGATGCAAAGAAAATTGATGTAGGAACGTTATTATAAAGACTATCTTGTAAATCTTTAAAATTAAATAAGGAGGAAGAACATGCAAATTTCACTAATTCAAGCAGTATTAATAGCAATTTTTTATTATCTTTCTTGGAGTCCATGGTTGACTTATGTTGGATTTTTTACATGGAATAGACCTTTATTAGCTGGATTTGTAACGGGAATTATATTAGGAGACCCTGTTCAAGGAGCAATTATAGGAGCAGGTATAAATATGATATATTTAGGTTTTATATCAGCAGGAGGAGCTCAGATGGGAGACCCAGCTTTTGCAGGATATGTAGGTACTGCTTTAGCTATAGCCTCTAAACTAGATGTAAGTACTGCAATGGCAATAGCTGTTCCATTAGGCACTGTTGCAACTGTACTTTGGATTGGGAAGATGACAGTAAATTCTTTTTTTGCACATTGGGCTGATAGAGAAGTTCAAAAAGGGAATGTTGATAGGGTAGCATTTATAAATATAGTACCACCACAGATACTGTTATTTGCAATGAGTTTTATACCAGCATTATTAGTTGTTTATTTTGGTCCAAATGCGATAGATGGTATGTTGGAAGTAATGAATGAGAATGTATTACATGTATTTAATGTAATTGGGGCTATGTTGCCAGCACTTGGAATTGCTATGAATTTAAAGTTGATTGGAAACAAATTCACTATGCCTTTTTTCATATTAGGAATATTAATGGCTGTTTATTTTAAAGTAGATATAATAGTAATATCTGTTATTGGAGTAATACTTGCTCTTACAATTACTTCAATCAAATATGGAAAAGATAGTGCTACATCTTAAATACATGTGAGGGGGAATTTATTATGTCAGATATAAAAAATGAAGTGATTAAGAAAACGTTAAGCAAGAAAGATGTAATAAAATCATGGCTGAGATGGTTTTTCTTTGCACAATCTAACTACAATTATGAAAGATTACAATCAACAGCTTTTTCGCATTCAATGTTACCAGTACTTAAAAAATTATATCCAGATAAGGAAGAATTAAAGCAAGAAGTGGAGACTCATCTAGCCTTTTTTAATACAGAGCCTATATGTGGATGTGTTATACATGGAATAACAATAGCAATGGAAGAAGAAAAAGCTAATGGAGCGGATAAGATAAGTGGGGATGGAATGAATGCTATCAAAACAGGCTTGATGGGTCCACTAGCAGGAATTGGTGATACATTAACTCAAGGGGTTATAACACCTATAGTATTAGCTGTTTGTATTGGTTTAACTGAAGGAGGAGCGTCAATCGCAGGACCTATATTATTTGTAATAGCTCAATATATAATAATGACTTCAATTTCTTTTGGAATGTGGACAAATGGATATAAATATGGGAAAAAAGCTGTTGAGAGTATACTTCAAGGTGGAATAGTAAATAAGGTTATAGAAGGGGCTTCTATACTAGGGACTTTAGTTATGGGAGGACTGGTAGGTAGATTTATCAATTTATCTACACCAATAAGTTATACTAGTGGGGATTTTAAATTTAGTCTTCAAACGGATTTACTTGATAAGATATTTCCAGGATTAATTCCTTTGGTACTTACTTTATTAGTACTCTTTGCTTTAAAAAAAGGTATTTCTCCAATAAAAATAATGTTTATATTAATAGTTGTTGGGGCTATTACAGGTATTTTGGGATTATTTTAAATAAATATATATGTTGTTGTGCAAATTAGGATTCTAAATTGAATGATTGTATTTGTAGCGTGTAGTAAAATGTATAGTAAAAAGTCTCGTAATTAGGATATATTTAGGGTGAATTAAAATTATAATAAATTAAAATTTAATATTGTATAAGCTATATAGAGTATATAGTCTTTTAAAAAGTATCTCAGAAGGATTTTTAATCAGGATGAGGTACTTTTTCATTTGTATATAAAGTCTTAAGTAGTTTCAAAAATATATAAATTCATGTAATCAAAATATTATAATGTATAACCAAAATGTTATAATATGTAACCAATATATTATGAATAGTTGTAAACTTCCTGTAACATATCTTTTATATAATTGAAGCAATGGATATAATATGAAATATAATAAGAATTTTAGGGATGTGAATAGATGAACATATTAATTGCTGATGATGAGGTTAGTATGCTTAAGATACTTTGTGCATATTTTAAAAAGGAAAACTTCAATGTATTTACTGCAAAAAATGGGGAAGAAGCTTTAGATATTTTTTATGAAAATAAAATAGATTTAGCAGTATTGGATTGGATGATGCCAGTAATTGATGGAATAGAAGTATGCAAAGAAATAAAGGAAAGTAGTAATACAAAGGTACTTATGTTGACAGCAAAAAGTCAAAGTGAAGATGAAATAGAAGCCCTTAGTATAGGAGCAGATGAATATATAAAAAAACCATTTGACCCTAGAGTTTTAATAATAAGGGCTAAAAAACTAGTAAATTATAAAGACACAATTAATATCAAAGATTTAAAAATAGATTTTGAGTCAAATAAGGTTTTTAAAGGTGATAATGAGCTGTTATTGACTAAAAAAGAATTAGAATTAATGCGTTGTCTAATCGATAATAAAGGGATTGTTTTGTCTAGGGAAAAACTTTTAGATTTAGTATGGGGATTGGATTATGAGGGCGATTTTAGAACAGTAGATACTCATATAAGAAGGTTAAGGGTAAAAATAGGTGAGGATATAATAAAAACTTATAGAGGATTAGGGTATAGTCTGGAGGTTTTTAATGACTAAACTGAATAAAAAATTGTCCATAAGTATATCGATAGTAGTTGTAGTTGTTTATGTAATGTCTATAACTATAAATAGTATGTTTATTCATAGATATTATTTGCATGAGAAAAGAAATGTATTGAATAATATTGCAGATGAAATTAAACATAAAGATATAAATAAATTAAAAACAGATATTGGTTTAACTGAGGAAAAAAACAATACAGCTATTGTATATGTAGAATTAGATAAAAATTACAAAGATAAAGGTAATATAGATAAAATAAATCAAGATTTATTAAGTGAATTTTGGAAGAAAGGCCTAAATTTAAATAAGTTTTGGATTGAAGAAAATAGCTTAAAAAATATTGACAATAAAAGTATAAATAAAATATACAATCAAGGTAAAACGAAATATAGTTTACTTGTAAAGTTTATGAAGAAAGATAATTACTTGTTTGCTATATCTATACCTATAGAACATTCTGAAGAAACTATTGGTATCGTAAATAGGTTTAATATAATTATGGGAGTCTTTTCAGTAGTCATAATGACTATACTTATATTTATATTGTCAAATAGAATCATAAGACCTATGGAAAAGTTAAAGCTTTTATCTAAAGATATCTCTGAATTAAATTTTAGGACTGAAGATATAAAAACGAATGATGAAATAGAGGAGTTAGCTTATAGCATAAATATAATGAGTGTAAAGCTTGAAAAAGCACATAATGAATTGAATAAGAGAAATGAGAATCTAAAATCTTTTATATCAGATGCATCTCATGAAATGAAAACTCCAATAGCACTTATAAAAGCATATGCTATAGGTATGAAAGATGGTTTAGATGATGGGACTTATACAGATACGATAATTGAGCAGGCAGAAAATATGACCAATACAATAAATGCCCTTTTATATTGGGCGAAGTATGAGAAGAGGGAGAGAAATCTATGTAAAGTGGATTTAAAGGAAAGGTTGTATAAAAGCTTAAAAAACTATGAGTTGTTGATAGATAGAAGTGGTATAAGTGTTAAGTGTAGTATAGATGATAAAGAACTTATAATAAATTCTGATGAAGATAGTATAGATATGGTATTTAATAATTTGATTAGTAATGCAATTAAGTATACTAGTAATAATGAAATAGAGATTAATCTTTTTGAAGAGAATGAGAGAATTATGTTATCAATAAAAAACGGTATAGATTATGATATGGAGGATGATATAGAGAATATATGGAAGCCTTTTTATGTTTTAGAGAAGTCGAGAAGTAAAGAGCTTTCTGGTACTGGTCTTGGTCTTACTATAGTTAGAGCTATACTTGAAGAAAATAATTTTAGATACAGGGTTGAAATTTGTGATGGAATGATAGAGTTTTATATTATCTTTATAAAAGTAATTTGAATTAAAATGTAAATATAAAGAATAATTAAAAAAATATCTCAATTATTTGTTTTCATATGGATAAAATTGGTTATTTAACATATAATTACAAGTATAAATAATAAAATTTATTTATAAAAAGAGTAGCACTTTTTCTAAAGGCTACTTTTTTTATAAAAAACCTTCTTTTTTACTACAATTCATTAACATAAAAATCAAACTTACTTTAAAATCTAAATTTACAAATTTTTCAATTAATAAGAAAATTTCCTTATTCCTTTATAACGACTACAATATAAAAAAATAATAAAATAATTATAAATTAATTATGAAATCATTATAGTTAAAAAAACTCTTTAAAATTAGATATTAAGTATCCATTAGAATTAGAACGGGAACAAAGTTAAAAAATTAAGTAATATCAAATGGACAAGGGGGAAGAAAATACAATGAAAATACCAAAGAAGATTGCTGCAATACTTACAGTGACAATGATAGCTGGAAGCTCAACAGCAGGCATAGCTAGTGCACAAACTGTAGCAACAAATTTAACAGGACAAGAAAGATATGAAACTGCTGTTAAAATAAGTCAAGATGGATGGAAAAATGCTGATGAGGTAGTAATAGTAAACGACTCATCTATAGCAGATGCTCTATCTGCAACACCATTTGCAAAGGCAAAAAATGCTCCAATACTTTCAATAGCTAAAGATAAATTAAATGATAAGACGAAAGCAGAAATACAAAGATTAAAAGCTAAAAAAGTATACTTAATAGGTGGAACTTCTGTATTAAGTACAAATATAGAAAAAGAAATAAAAGATTTAAAAATATCTTTTGAAAGAATCTCTGGAGCTAAAAGATACCAAACATCCTTAGAATTAGCAAAGAAATTAGGTGTTATAAGTGATGTTAAGAAAATAGCTGTAGTTAATGGTGAAAAAGGGCTTGCATATGCAGTAAGTGTAGGAGCACCAGCTGCACAAAACAACATGCCAGTAATACTTGCTGATTCTAAAAATGGAACAGCAGTTGCAGACAAATTTATAAAAGAGGCTGGAATAACTCAATCTTATGTAGTGGGTGGAGATAGTTCAGTTTCTGAAGCTGTTAAAAATAAACTACCAAATAGTACAAGATTGGGTGGAACAGATAGAAATGATACAAATGCAAAAGTAGTAAAAGAATTCTATAAGAAAACAGATTTAAAAAATGCTTATGTAACTAAAGATGGTATGAATAAACAAGACCAACTTATAGATGCATTAGCAGTAGGTGTATTAGGTGCAAAAAATCAATCACCAGTAGTTTTAGTTGGAAAAAATCTATCAGCTTCACAAAAATCTCTAGTTAATTCTAAGAGTTTTGATAAGATAACTAAAGTTGGTGGAAATGGTAATGAGACAGCATTTAATGAAATAAAGTCATTACAAGAAGTAAGAACAGTTGAAGCTAAAACAATTTCTGAGTTAAAATCAGCTGTAGATAAAGCTACTGCTAATGATGTTATAAACTTTAAGCCAACTAGTGAGGTTAAAGAAGCATTTACAATACAAACTGATAAAGCAGTAACAGTAAACTTAAATGGTACATATACAAAGACTGTAACTATCAATATGCCTAATGGGGATGTAAATAACTATGCAAAAGTGGATGATGTAGTTATAGATGATGTAAAAGATGGAACTTTTGTTAACTATGGAAAAATAACTAACTTAAAAGTTAATGATAAAAATGGAGCTAAGATAGAGAATAATTCTAAAGGTGAGATTGGTAGTTTAACAGTAGCATCTGGAGCAAGTCAAGTAAAAAATAATGAAGCAGCAAAAATAACAAGTGTTCCTACACCAGAAAAAGATGCTACTAAACTAACTATGCCAACAGTATCAAATGGATATAAAATAGTGATAAAAACATCAAGTGATGAAGGAGTTATAAAGAAAGATGGAACAATAGTGCCACCAGATGCAGAAACAAAAGTAACATTAGTATTTACAGTAACACAAGAATCAAGTGGTAAAACAGCAGATACAATAGGAATAGAAGTAACAGTACCAGCTAAAACAGCAACAACAGTATCATCTTTAATTAGGTAGAATAGCAGTAAATATTTTTAATTTTAATAAATAGAATTAATTTGTAAAAGGGACTGTGATTAAGTTTGCATAAAAGTAAACTTACCTACAGCCCTTTTGGTATATTAAATCAGTAAGCTTAGAATAATATTTATATAAAAAACTCACATAAAGCTTCACATAAATATTTCCAGACTAGACTAAGTTAATAGTATCATTTATAATGGTTTTTATAATTATTGGTACATATCCAGTAGAAAAATTATAATATTTGTAGAATATATTACAAATAAATCAAAAATTTCACATAATTTTCATATTAATTATCAATTAAATTCACACACAAGAGTTATCATATAAACATAGAAGATAGTAAAACTAGCTTAAAAACATAATATAATACCCTATACAAAATAGTGGCAACTCTCCCTCACATACTCAATTGTTGCCACTATTTTAATTTTTTGTATAAAACAAAAAACTCCACCATAAAGTGGAGTCTTCTATAAATCTCATCTAACCTTTAAACACTAAGCTTTAAAACAAATAGAATTTTTAACCTCAAGCTTTCTATTTATCTTAGCAACCTTAATCTTAATCTTATCCTTCAAAGGAATACATCCTATATTACTTTCACTTTTCACATTAACACTTCCAACAAACTTACCAGAATCATTATAATACTTTGCAACACCAACAATATCTCCCTTGTGAATAGGATAATTCATATTTTTAAACACTATCTTAGGATTGATATTCTCGTTATCTGAAACAATGCCATACAAATCTTTATCAACCTTAACCGTTATTTTAAAATCATCAATACCATCAACACAAGGAGTCTCTATAATATCACCCTTATTAGCTATCTTTTTAGAATGAAAATTATCTTTACCATACTTCAATAAACTAGCAGAAGAAGAAATTCTATTCTTATTATTACCATCACCAAGTACAACACCTATCAATCTATGTTTTCTTTCATTTTTAGCATCTTTAGGTACCATCATAGAAAATGCAAGACAATATCCAGCATTATCTGTATAACCTGTCTTTATTCCATCAACGCCAGGTACTGAAACAAGTAGAGGGTTTGTGTTATAATGTGTAAAATCTTTCTTAGTATCATTATATACTTGCATAGTAGTTATTCTAGTAACTTGATTTTCATAATGGTCATACATATACTTTCCAAGTGTAACTATATCATGAGCTGTTGATATATTCTCAATAGGAGGTTCTTTATGTTCTGGGTCAGTATATATAGGAAGACCATTTGGGTTAAAATAATACGTATCAAGCATTCCTATTTCTTCAGCTTTTTTATTCATCATCTTTACAAAACTCTTTTCAGTTTTACCAATATGTTTAGCTATAGCAATAGCAGCATCATTTCCAGATACTAACATAAGACCTTGCATAAGTTCTCCTAGAGATATTTCATCACCATCTTTAAGTTTACAAGTAGAACCTCCTACTGAAGCTGTAGACTTGTCTATTTTTACCATATCAGTCTCTTTTACTTTATTTTTATCAACTGCTTCTATTGCCAATAAAAAGGTCATCATTTTACTTAAACTTGCTAGAGGCATTTTTTCATCGCTGTTTTTTTCAAATAATATTCTTTTAGTTTCCTGGTCTATAAGCAGTGCTGCTCTTGAAGAGTTTGGTACTGGTGGAGTATCTGCAAATGCAAATCCAGGAGTTATAAATATAAAAATTAATGCAAGTATTGTTAACTGTTTTATTTTTCCTTTCAAAATCTCATCCTCCATTTCATATATTAATTAACAGGCACAAAATAGGTGCTGTAAGTTTTATTTATTTAGATATTCATTAATCATATCTATTATATAGGCAATTTCTTCATCTGGTATCGAAATATTAAAATAAGCCTCTGTTGACTTGAAGGCCTCACGTATTAAATTATAAAGTTCATAATTTTTACTAATTAACGCAGTAATGTTATTATATGGAAAAGTTGTATTTTTAAAACATCTTTCTATCATAAAAGAGCAATGTAGTATATAACCTAGTTTAAATTTGCTTTTTAAGTCTTCATCTATTAATTCTATTATTGAAAATAAGGATGAATTGACATAGTTGAATAATTTAACAGAGTCCAAAAGTTCTAAGTTTTGAGACATAAAGTTTATTATTAAGCTATTATATGATAGATTTGTTTCTTTTATATTGGTAATACTATTGGCATTAAATATACCTTCTATTATTTTGTTTAACATATCTAAACCATATCCATTTAGTAGTTCTTCTATGTGTATAAATGGGGTATTAGCTACATTAAAATCTACACTGCCAACAACTGCCAAAATTTTAGTATTACTAAATTTATTTCTATACATTTTAAAACTCTCTATATTATGAGGAACTAAATTAATACTATATTTATTGATACTTTTAAGTGAAGAATTTATAAAATCTGCTATCTTCATAGCTGAACCATAACCTGTTATACAAGTCGTTATTATAGCATACTCTCTTGACTTTTCAGGATAATTTATTTCTGTTGAATCAATTGCTGCACGTCCAATATATGGATTTAAAGAACTTAAAGAATTAGCTAATTCATCCAAAGTCATTTCTGGTAGTGTACTTTTTCTTACTGCTTCTAAAACTATTGGAGTAGACACCATTTCAATTGAACGAGTTTTAATTTTTGTTTTCTCCGAAATAAGTTCTCCAAAAGCTATAAGAGAGCCCATATCTGTTAAAAGAAGTACACCCTTACCTTCGTCACATTCTTTTACCAATTCTATAGCTTTATCAAGTATAGTACTTACCTTTACATCAAGAGGCATGTCAATTGCATTACAGTGGTTTGTACCAAGCAATGAATTTGCTACATCACACATACTGCTTGCTGTTGAATTTCCATGAGCAAGTATTATGACCCCTATACTTTCAGATTGATTATTTTGTTCAAGATATGTGCTATTTAAGAACATAGATATAAATTTTACCTCATCTTTAGGTAAAGATGTTTGTAAGTCATTTTCAATTATACTTAAAACTATTTTAGCTATATTTAAATCTTTCTCTAAGAAAATTTTGTCATTATATAAATTGTACTTAGGATTATATGTGTCTTGATTTATATTTTCTATAAGTGCACTTATATGCATTGAAAGAGCAATATAAGTCTGTTTTGTATATTTGTTTCTCGATATTTTTTCAGCCTCTTTTAAAGAATGTTCAACAGCATAGTAAATCTTTGGATTGATTACCTTAAAAATTTCATTACTTGTATAATCAGAATTAGTTACTGAAGATATTGAAAGTAATTTTGTAGAGTACTTTTCCATGTAATTTATAAACATACTCCTTATATCATTTTCCAGATAAGGAATCTCTGTAGAATATTTAAACCCATTGTTTTGTACATCTATATTGTATTTAGATAGTTCCTTTGTATATTCAACCTCTAAGTTGTTACCATTAAATTCATAAAAAAGCATATAATCAAGTTCTGATAATTTATTTAGATTACCACGATTTTCATTCAATTTTAAAAGACCAGTATAGATGTAATCAGGAACAAGAGACAAATCTATTTCTATATTATCTTTGAGCCCAGTCTTGTAATTTAAAAAGGCTCTTGCACTCATAAGTTGTATGTCAGATTTAAGTTGACCTATGTTACCAAAACAATCATAAAGGAGTAATGATTTAATTACATCTTTGTGAACTCTTATCGTTGCATTGGTGTATTTTGACTCTATAATAAAGAAGTATTTAATAAGAGATAATCTTTCTTTTAAGGACCTATCCTGTAAAGCAGGTAGGTTAATTGTAACAGGTATTCTTCTTAAAAAAGTCCCAAGTAGGGAAGAATGTATATCTTCTGTTGTGGCACACACAATAAAAACAGTAGCTTTGTGTACAATATCGGATTCTCCTAATCGTCTGTATATGCCTTTGTCCATCAAAAGAAAAAGCATCTCTTGACCTTCTGGTGGTAATCTGTGTATTTCATCTAAGAATAATATACCTCCATCAGCCTGTGTAACTATCCCGAATTTATCTTTATTAGCACCAGTAAAAGAACCTTTAACATAACCAAATAAATTACTTAATAGTAGACTAGCATTTTCTGCATATTCAGCACAGTTAAATACTACGAATTTACTTTTAGAGGAAAAGACTCCACTTTCTACAGCATATTTATACATTGTTTCGGCAAATGTACTTTTTCCAACACCAGTAGGTCCTATGAGTAATGTATTAAGACCTTTTGGAGGGTAGAGTATAGCAGATTTAGCTTTTTCTATAGCTAGCTTAAGACTAGAATCATGTCCAAGTAATGTCGAAAAAATATCTTCTGAGGCATTTTTTCTTGATTTAAATAGTTCATTACAATTGCTTATAGAAAATTCAGAGCTGTTTAAAGTACGACCAATTAAATTTTCAATAACACCAGCATGTAAAAATAAAATGGGTTTGCCAGGTATTTTTATAACTTTTTTCTCATTGTATAGGTTATTTAATTCTTTACTGGTATTACTTCTATCAAGAGATGAATGGTTAGCAATTTCTATAGTAGTGAATCCTGCTTTCTCTGATTGAAGGTCTTTTAAAGTTATATTTTCACATAATTTATGTAGTGATAATAGAACTTTATCTTTTCTTAACATATGCTGTCTCCTTTCTTTATATTTAAGTTATATTAAATATATTATAATATATCTTCAGTATTAAAATAAGGTTTATAGTGGATATTTTACTTTTTAATATGTTGTTTTGTGTAATGTATGGTGTTAAAATAAGAGTTACATTATATTAGACATAGATTTTTATGAATTTAAGTAAGGTATTATGTTGTTATACAAAGAAATATAAGTTTTTTAATATGTTTCAATATATGTAGTATCATTTATTAATGTATAATTGATATATATTAAGAGAAATAAAAGTGAATAATAAAGTTGTGTACAGCTTAAATATATACTTTTACACACATTTATAATTATCTTCTATATTGTAAAATAATATTTTGTGTTGTAAAGATTTAGGTATTAAGTTGCTGTAAAGATTAGAAATCAAAAAACGAGAAATATAGATAATTTTATTAGAATAAAATGCTGTACAATTTAAAAGGTTATATAAATGGTTGAAAGTGTTTGTAAAGTATTAATTCAGCCATTTTATGGTGTAAATAACTTTAAAGTTTGGTTTTGACAAGCATAAAAAACAAGTTTTTTCATAAAATGTAAATATTGGATATTGTTTATTTAAAATAGTTTAAATAAACAATATCTTGTAATAAAATATGAATAACACTATAAAAGAATGGGAGATATGTTTTGTGGATATAGATAGAATTTTAAACTTTTCCTCAAACGCAGGTAAAGCCATGTTGCAAAGTGGAGGAGAAACTTATAGAGTTGAAGAAACGATAACTAGAATATGTCAATCTTTTGGAATAAACCATGTAGACGTATTTGCGACTCCGACAGCTGTAATGGCATCTGTGTTTGTAGATGGGAAATTACATTCAGCAATTAAAAGAATAAGCTCAAGGAGAGTAGACCTAAACTTGGTTCATGAGGTTAATTCATTATCAAGAGCAATAAGTATAAACAATCTAGATATTGAATTATGTGAGAAAATTTTAGATGAGATAAGTGAAGATAACTATTACTCAGATTTAATAACAATATTTTTTGCAGGTATTGCAGCAGCGACTTTTTCGATATTATTTGGAGGAAATATAGAAGAGTTTATAGCTACATTTACTGTGGGAATTCTGACTAAGTTTGTTACTATGTACTTAAGTAAATCCTCCCTCAATGATTTCTTTGTAAATGCAATAGGAGCAGTTATTATAGCTTTTTGTTCAATTGTAATTTTGAAGCTCGGATTTATAAAGACACTAGACCATCTAATAGCAGGAGCAATAATGCTCTTAGTTCCTGGGCTCGCTTTGACTAATGCACTAAGAGATTTATTAGATGGACAATTAATTTCTGGTCTTGCAAAATTAGCAGAAGTATTTTTTATAGGTGTGTCTATAGCAGTAGGAATGTTCTTGGTACTTGGATTGTACTTCAAATTAGGGGGGATATAAATGCATTTGTTTATAGAAGTAATAGCAGCTTTTTTTACAGCCTTAAGCTTTGGAGTGCTATTTAATATGAAAGGAAAGAATTTGATACTGTCAGGTATAGGTGGTAGTATAGCTTGGTTTTCATATAAATTTTGCTTAAATATAGGAGTAACAGAAAATCTATGTTTTTTTATAGCTACAGTTTGTTTTGCAATATATTGTGAGTTATGTGCCAGAATTTATATGACTCCAGCGACTACATTAAGTGTTTGTTGTTTGATAATATTAGTACCTGGTTATGGAATATATAATACTATGTACTCTGTATTAACTAATAATTATATCAAAGCAGTAGAGTATGGTGTGAGTACATTATCATGTGCAAGTTCAATCGCATTAGGATTGGTATTTATAACTACTGTATTTAGAAAAGTCAACTTATATGGAGTGATTACAAAAATAAAAGAAAATGAAAAATATAAAAAGAATATAAATAAAATTAAATCGCAAAAATAGAAAAAATTGACTTTTAGATAAAAGGATGATAATATAATAACATAAAATAGAATAAGAGTATCCAAATTAAAGGAGATATTCTTATTCTATAAACGTAATTTTTTTTATTTCAAAAAACTGACAACTTGCATTACGAGTGTAAGTTTTAGTGTTCAGTTTGCACCAAAAAATTTGTACCAATGTTAGGAACCTTAATTTAAAATTAAAAGGGGGAAGATTTCAAAATGGAAAAGCTGTCGGATAAGAGAAGAGTCAAGGCAGTAAGTATGGAAACCTTCGTATTTATTGTACTATTGGCAGTAGGATTTGGATATGTAGGAAGCATCATGGGTGCAGGAATGATGTTTAAAGTAATAATGAGTACAGCGCATGCGCTTTTATTAGACACAGTATTTTTAATAATGGCGATGGCAGTTCTTGCAGGTGCACTTAGTGCATTGCTTTCAGAATTTGGAGTAATATCTTTAGTTAATAAGATATTTAAGGGTCTTATGAGACCTATATGGGGCTTACCTGGTGCTAGTATAGCAGGAGTAGTTGCAACATATTTATCTGATAATCCAGCTATTATACCATTTGCTAAAGACAAAACATTTACACAATATTTTAAGAAGTATCAAGTACCTGCTCTATGTAATTTAGGAACAGCCTTTGGTATGGGACTTATTGTAACAACTTTTATGATAGCTCAAGGTAAAGAATATGTACTACCAGCTATAATAGGTAATGTTGGGGCAATAATAGGTAGTATTATTAGTGTTAGAATTATGTTGACTTTTACTAAAAAGTATTATAATTATGACCCTAAAAATGATACTGAAAAGCAAGTAAATGATAAAGGTGCAAAGATTGAAGAGTTTAGAGAAATAAGAGATGGTAATGTATTCCAAAGAGCATTGGATGCTATACTTGAAGGTGGTAAGTTAGGTGTTGAAATGGGTATGGCTATAATACCAGGAGTTTTAGTAGTTTGTACATTAGTTATGTTATTAACTTTTGGGCCATCTACAGACCCTGCTACAGGTCAAGCTGTTTACACAGGAGCTGCATATGAAGGTATAAAATTATTACCTGCTATTGGTGATAAAATTAGCTTTATAATAGAGCCATTATTTGGATTTACATCACCAGAAGCAATAGCATTCCCTGTAACTGCATTAGGTGCTGTTGGAGCAGCAATATCTTTAGTACCAGAATTTATAAAATCAGGTGCTATAACTCCTAATGATATAGCAGTATTTACAGCAATGGGTATGTGTTGGAGTGGATACCTAAGTACACACATAGGGATGATGGATGCTTTAGAGGCAAGACCATTAGCTGGTAAAGCTATACTTTCACATACAATAGGTGGTTTATGTGCAGGTATATGTTCCCACTTTATATTTATGCTTGTTGGATAGAAATATTCTATAAATCAAATATTAAGATATTATAATTTATAAAATTGAATAAAACTAATGATTTAAGTATGTAAAAATTAAATTAGTAATTTAAATATATAGAGGTGCTGTTTTGAAATAGAGATTTATTTTCATTTTAAGACAGCACCTTTTAGTAATTTAAGTACATTAATTAAATGTATTGATTGAATTTATTATGATAAAATTGTATTATATACAATAGAGCCAATTTAAACAGTAACAATAAGGAGGAATTGTAGTAAATGAAAAAGGAACGACTACAACATGAAGACTTAAAAGAGTACGATTATGACGAAGATGACTATCTCAGTAGAAGAGTAATTATTAAGGACTTCATAAAAACTATATTGGTTATGATGGTTGCTACTGGAATATCAGTAGTTTTTGAAAAAGTAGGTTTTAATGAATCTAATATTATACTAGTATACATATTAGGTGTACTATTTGCTACAAGCATAACATATGGGTATTTTTTTGGAATACTTTCTTCAGTAATAGGAGTGCTATCATTTAACTTTTTCTTTACACACCCATTATATACTTTTTTAGCTTATAGAAAAGATTATCCTATGACTTTTTGTATTATGCTTATGGCAGCGATTATAACAAGTACCCTAACTTCTAGGATAAAAAGAGAAGTAAGACTTTCTCATAAAAGAGAAAAGATGATAAGACTACTTTATGAGAATAACAAAACATTACTTAAAGCAAAAAATAAAAATCAAATTATTGAATTTTGTGGGTCTAATTTAGTGAATATATTAAATAGAACTGTTATAGTTACCATTGCAGATGGTAATAATAATCTAGGTAAGCCAAGTATTTATATTTGTAATAATGATGGAAGTGAGAATATATTCCATTCAGTATTAGAAAAGGAAGCTATAAAAGAAGCTTTTAGGACAGGTAATCCAGTTGGAATTGGGACAAAATATTGTAAAAATAGCAGTGCATATTACTTTCCTATAAAAGGGCAAGAATCAAATGTTCTTGGTGTTATAGGTATTGCATGTTTTAAAATAGATATTATTACAGAAAATGAAAAGATACTATTAGAAGCAGTTTCGACACAGGTTGCGTTGGCAATTGACAGAGAAAATTTATTTGAAAAGAATAAAAAAGCAAATCTCGAGGCAGAGAGGGAACGTTTAAGAGGAAACTTGCTTAGATCAATTTCTCATGACTTAAGAACTCCACTTACAAGTATATTGGGGTCATCTTCAACTATGCTTGAAAATGATGATGTAATAGATAAAGAAACTAGAGTAGAATTATTGAAAAATATATATGAAGATACGAGTTGGTTAACTCATTCTGTTGAGAATATACTTAGTATGACCAGAATAGATGAAGGAAAATTGGATATTGAAAAACGACCAGAGGTTGTTGATGAAATAATAGCTGAATCCATATTAAGAGTCAAAAAATTTGCCAATAGCAGAGATATACAAACTAATATTCCAGATGAGATAATAATAGTTCATGTAGATGTATTATTAATAGAGCAAGTTTTAGTAAACTTAATTGATAATGCTATAAGGCATACACCTAAGAATTCTAATATAGAATTAACTGTAAGAAAAGAATCAAAGCAAGTACTATTTGAAGTTTCAGATAATGGAAAAGGAATACCAAATGAAGATATCAATAATATATTTAATAGATTTTATACTAAGAATAAGTCTAGAAATCTTGAAAGAAGAGGTATTGGTCTTGGATTAGAGATATGTAAATCTATAGTAGAAGCTCATGGTGGAGAAATTGTCGCCTTTAATAATCCTTCTGGAGGAGCTACATTTAGATTTAGTATACCTATATATGAGGAGGAGGCGAAAGACGAGTGGAAATAAAGCCATTAGTTCTAATTGTAGAAGATGATAAACCAATTTGTAAATTTATAAAAGTATCTCTTGAAACTCAGAATTATAGGTGTGTAGAGACGGATAATGGAGGAACAGCCATATCGCTTATACATTCTCTTGACCCAGATTTAATAATTTTGGATTTAGGACTACCAGATATTGATGGAATTGAGGTAATAGGACGAGTTAGAGCTTGTGCTAAAACTAATAAAATAATTGTTGTTTCAGCAAGGGAACTTGAGAGGGATAAAGTTGAAGCTTTAGATGGAGGAGCAGATGATTATTTGACTAAACCTTTTAGTGTAACAGAGCTTTTAGCTAGGGTACGTGTAGCCCTTAGAAATAAAGTTCAACAAGACAATATGAACAATGATGTTCCAAAGTCTTTTGAAGTTAAAAATCTAAAGGTAGATTATGAAAATCATATTGTGTCAATTAATAATGAAGAAATACATTTAACTCCAATTGAATATAAGATTATTGAATTGATGTCTAAGTATTCAGGAAGAGTCTTAACTCATAAATTCATAATAGATAAAGTTTGGGGAAATTACTATGAAAGTGAAAACCAGTCATTTAGAGTTTTTATGGCAAGCATAAGAAGAAAAATTGAAAAGAATCCTGCTCAACCAGAATATATTTTAACAGAGGTTGGAGTAGGTTATCGTATGGCAGATGAATAGTTACTAAATGAAGATGAATAGTAAGCATATAGAAATTATTTATTGTATGAGAAAATATAAGTACTTTAAATCAAATAGAAATAGTTATGTATATTTTATAATGAAGGGGGTGTCTCAAAGTGAACTTTTTAGTTCATGAGGCACTCTCTTTTGTATGAAATAAAATATATTTTTATTATTTCAACAATGAAAAAGAGGCTTATCTCTATTTTGAGACACCCTCATCTTGAATTCACATAGCTATTTTTCTAAAAGAACGCTAAGCATTTAATTATGGGACTCCATGATTTCTATATCACCAATGATATATTTTCAGTAAATTTTCTTGTTTAAACTTATATAATTATTGTTAAATATATCATTTATGTGTATAATCTCAATTTAATATCTTTTTTTTGATATAAAAAAATTGCCCTTTTTTATCTTTTTATGTTAACCTTTATGCTATTATATAATATATCAAAAGAATAATCTGAATAATTTATTATGACTGGAGAGATTTTAAAAGCTTTAAAAATTCAATCTGGATAAAAGGAGATATACATAAATGGATGTGATAAATTTAATAGATGAGTTGGATGAAATTGTATATGTTTCTTCTTTGGATACATATGAGCTTTTATATATTAATAAAATTGGGAAAAAGGTAATGGGGATTAATGATATCTCACATAGAAAATGTTATGAAGTATTACAAGAGAAAGATTCTCCTTGTGAATTTTGTACAAATTCTATTTTAAAAGAAGATGAATATTACATATGGGAAAATACAAATACTCGAACAAATAGACACTTTATATTAAAGGACAAGCTAATTAAATGGGAAGGCAAACCTGCACGATTAGAAATAGCTCTTGATATTACAGAAAAGGAAAATATAAGTAAATCAATAGCAGAAAAATTAGAAATAAAAGAGTTATTAGTTGGATGTATTAAACATCTTATAACAGAATCTAATTTTTCTGATGCTGTAAATCTTGTATTAAGCAATATTGGTAAATTTCACAAAGCTGATAGAGCATATGTTTTTGAAGTATCAGAAGATAGAAAAAAAGTAACTAATACATATGAATGGTGTAATGAAGGTGTTGGTGAACAAAAACAGTCACTAAGAAATCTTGATATTGAAGAGTTGAAAAATTGGTTTTTGTTATTCCAGCAAAAGGGCTTTATAATACTTGACAACATAGAAAATATAAAGGAAACACAGCCAATGGAATATGAAATTTTAAAGCCTCAAAAAATTAAAAGTTTAATGGCTTCTTCATTAAAACAAGATGATAAAATAATTGGATTTATTGGAGTAGACAATCCACATAAGGCTATTGGAGACACTTCTCTTTTGACATCACTATCTTATTTTTTGTTAACTGAGATGAAAAAAAGAAAAGTAGAAAATAAATTGAATTATATGAGCTACTATGACTTCTTAACTGGTGCATATAATAGAAATAAATATATTAAGTATATAGAAAGTTTTCACAAAGATAAAGTTAAATCTATGGGAGTTGTATTCATAGATATAAATGGATTAAAAGACATTAATGATAACTTTGGGCATGCTAATGGGGATTCTGCCATTATGTCAGTCTGTGTAATAATAAAAAAATACTTTAATTCTCACAATGTTTACCGTATTGGAGGAGATGAATTTGTTGTATTATGTGAAGATATCTCAAAACAATTGTTTGAAGAATTAGTAATTTGGTTAAGTGAAGAATTTAAAGAAAATATGGTGTATAGTGTGTCAATAGGAGGTATTTGGAGTGAAGATAATATTGACATAAATAAATTGATTAAAATTGCTGATGAAAGAATGTACCAAGATAAGAAAAGATATTATAATAAGAATAAACTTAGAGATAGTAAAATAGAGGTAATTAGCGATTTAACCGATTCAACGAATAATGTTTTATTTAAACATAGAGATTTAAATAACGAGGTGTATTTTGAATCTTTAATGATAGAGGGGTATTCTAAGGCTTATGAAAAACTAGCTTATAATACATATGATATAATTTTGTCTATTTGTATAGATAAAAATTTAATTACCCCAATTTATCAATCAGAGAACAATATTTTTAATTTTCCTATAAAGGAGAATTCTGAGAAAACTTTCTCATACATCAAGAAACATTTGATTCATCCTGATGATAGAATATTATTTGATAGTAACACCCATCTAAAATCTATTGATAGTTTTAATAATAGTAAACAAGACGATTTAGAACTAAATTTTGAGTATAGGCGTTTAGGAACAGATAAAAGGTACTATTGGGCATTAATTTATATGCTGAAGATGAGTAGTAAGAATAAGTTAGGTGAAAAACAGACACATATTTTAGTTGCTATTAAAAATATAGACCATCTTATGCAAATACATAAAAATCAAAAGGATATATTGACGGGGTTATATAATTATGAAGGTTTTTGCGAACAAACAAGTCTGTTACTAAAAAAGTACCCTGACAAACGCTATGTTATTATAATGATGGATATAGATAAGTTCAAGGTAATTAATGATATTTATGGCATTAGAGGAGGAAATAAAACTTTAATATATATTGCAGAATTGATTCAAAAAAACACTGGTGCTAATAGTATATGTTGTCGTATGTATGCAGATGTATTTTGTATCTTCTATGAGAGTTACTCTGATAGAGATGTTCATAGAGTAATTTATAAGATTACAAATAGCTTAAATAGGAAACAATTTGAATATATGTTAGTACCATGTTTTGGGATTTATAAGATTTTAGATAATCATATCTCAATTACAAATGCGTGTGAAATGGCCGGGTATGCCCATAAAAAAGTAAAGAAACAGAGTATGAATCATTATATGTTTTACGATGAAACTATAAGAAATGATGCACTTGAAGAAAAACAGATGGAAAGAGAAATGGAATCTGCGCTTGAAGATGGGCAATTTCATGTATATTTACAACCTAAGTATAATCTTAAGACAAATAAAATTGTTGGGGCAGAGGCACTAGTTAGATGGATTCATCCAGAAAAAGGTATAATACCTCCTATTAAATTTATTTCACTATTTGAAAAGAATGGGTTTATTATTAAATTAGATATGTATGTATGGGAACAAGTGTGTTCTTTAATTAAAAAATGGATACATTTAGGTGAAGAGCCAGTTCCTATTTCTGTAAATGTATCGAGATTACATTTGTATAATCCACACTTTAAAGATATTGTTTTGAATTTAATAAATAAATATAGTATACCAAAATCATTTTTAGAATTAGAGCTTACAGAGAGTTTATTTATTAAAAATATAAAGCTATTTGCTAAAGTAATAGCTGACCTTAGAATGGATGGCATTATTTTAAATATGGACGACTTTGGTTCGGCATATTCTTCATTGAACATGTTAAAAAATATTAATATTGATACATTAAAGATAGATTGTGGTTTCTTTAATGAAGAAGGAATCACAGAAAGAGAAAAAATAGTTTTAAAGCATACTATATCTATGGCAAAAGATTTAGATATGGATGTAGTTGCAGAAGGTGTAGAGACAAAAGAGCAAGCTGAATTTTTAGTTAGTTTGGATTGTGTAGTAATTCAAGGTTATTACTATTGTAAGCCTATTCCAAGTGATGATTTTGAGAAATTACTTTATCAGTTAAATAAAAGTAGAAAATAATGAGGATATAATTTTTAGAAAGTATAATATTTATGGATTAGGAGCGAAGTTTATGATAGTGGGTATTATAGGTCCTTCAGACTCTGGGTTGAAGATAAAGGATGATTTAAAACAGATAGACAGTGATTTAAAAACTAAAATATATGTAAGAGAAAAAGTTGTAGATACAATAGAAGTTATTTCTAAATGTGAAGATGAATGTGATGCTATTATATTTACAGGATGTGCGGTTTATGAGTTTATAAAATCTAAATATGAGATAAGTAAGCCACATTCATTTGTGCCAAGAAGTGGGACAAGCATAATGAAGGCATTTTGGGCAATAGAAAGTGCAAATATAAAGATAGATAAATTTAGTATAGATGTAGTTGATAGATATGTTGTGGAAGATGCACTTAAAGAATTTGATATTAAGGCAACAAGTGTATTTTGTAATCCATTTTCTTTGGAAGTAGGGGAGTCTGAACTTGTAGAATGGCATATAAAATTATTTGAAGAAAAGAAGAACGATATAATGTTAACTGGCTTTGGTGCAGTATATAATGAATTAAAAGAAAGAGGTTATCCTGTATTTCGTTTACAAGCTACAATACAATTAATCAAAGAAAGTTATGAGAAAGTAAAGAGTGAATATGCTCTAAGTAAGGCAAGATTTTCTCAAATTGCTGTTGAAATATTGAGTCTAATAGATTATAAAGAGAAGATAGATAACTATTATTCTGACATGATAAAAAAATCAGATATGGATAAGCTTGTAGTAAACTATGTGAGGAGTATTCAAGGTTCCTTATTTTTACTTGGAAGAAATGATTATGTTGTATTTGTTCATAAAGGGGTAGCTGACAATGAGTATAATTATGATAAGTTATTTAATTTAAAGAGAGAGATAAAAGATATGGGCTTTTCTCTTAGTATAGGAATTGGTACAGGAGTAACTGCGTATCAAGCTGAGAATAATGCACATAAAGCATTAAGACACTCCATAGATTCAAAAGAAATTGGTATATATTTAGTAGATGAAGATGAAAACATAAGAGGACCTTTAGCTTCAGAAAACGAATTAAATTATTCTTTAATGTTATCTGATGAAAAGGTAATAGAAATATCTAAAAAGACTGGAATGAGTTGTGAATCAGTTGCAAAAATTATTGCTATAAGTGAAAATAGAAAAAGCAAAATTTATGATTCAAAAGAATTAGCAGAATATTTAAACGTAAGTGAAAGAAGTGCAAGACGTATATTAAATAAAATAGTGAGTGCAGGTCTGGGCAGAATATGTGCAAAAGAAACTAGTATTGGTGGAGGAAGACCAAAAAATATTACTGAAATACTGTTTTAAGAGATTTCATGAAAATGTATAAATTACTATACTATAAATTACTGCAATAATTTACTATATAAAATACTAAAATTTATTATACAGAATGCTACAATAAGTTATTATATAAAATTACTAAAGTTTATTATACAAAATACTAAAACCTATGTAAAACAACTTTTAAGATATAACTTATAAAGTTGAAGATACATAGGTTTTTATTTTTATAATTTAAAGAGTTATATTATGATATTTATAATTTAATCATATGATAAACTATTTTAGCAGTATCATATAATTCATCTATATTTACATATTCATTAACTGTGTGCACATCATACATACCTAGACTTAATATAGCACAATTATATCCAAGATTAGCTAATATATTTGCATCACTTCCACCACCAATTACCATTGGTTTTGGGACAACACCAACTTGTCTTATTGCTTCTTCACTTAACTTGAAAACATGACTATCTCTACTAAGTTCAAAACTAGGATAAGACATATTATGTTCAAAAGTATAGGTAGTATTAAATTTAGATGCAGCATCTTTACAACATTTCTCCATATGATTAAGCTCATATTCTAAAGTTTCAGGTATATGAGACCTAATTTCAGCAGTAAATGTAACCTTATCAGTTACTATATTTGTAGCCCCACCACCTTCTATTTTACCTATATTTGAAGTAGTTAATGAATCTATTCTGCCTATGTGCATATTGCTTATTGCATGAGATGCTACCAATATAGCATTTAAGCCTTTTTCAGGCTCTATACCAGCATGTGCTTTTTTCCCATGAAAAGATATTTTTATAGATTGTTGAGCAGGAGCTTTGTATGCTATCGAACCAATAGCCCCACCAGAATCTAAAATCACCATATCTTTACAAGGTAAGTTGTCAGGATTAAAGTTTTTGACACCATGCATACCAGCTTCCTCACAGATTGTAAAACAAAGATAAATATCTCTATGTGGTATTTTCTCTGTAATGACATGTTCTAAAGCTTCAAGTATGGCAGCTATTCCAGCCTTATCATCTGCACCAAGTGTAGTAGTTCCATCACTTCTAACTACATTACCATCTAGTACTGGTTTTACACCTAAGCAAGGTTGAACTTGGTCCATATGTGCACATAAACAAAGCGGTCTACTTCCTTCTTCACCTTTTATATACGCAATTACATTACCTGTATTACCACCATATTTTTCACCAGCATCATCTATAATGGCATCTATGTTTCTTTCTTTTAAATAGTTTACCAACCACTTAGACATTTCTAATTCTTGATTAGATGGGCTATCAATTCTAACCATGTCCATAAAATTATTTATAAGTCTATTTTTATCTAACATAAGTTACTTCTCCTTTTAGAAAGATTTAAAAAATTACATACTATATGAAGGTAGTATTCCAGGTCCTAATGGAATATTAAACACCATAAATAATATAAGTAATATAGTCCATACTATTAAGAATGATATAGAGTATGGTATCATATTAGCAATTACAGTACCCATACCAGCATCTTTATCGTATTTTCTAGTGAATGCTAGTATAATAGGGAAGTACGGGAATAATGGGCTAAGTGGATTTGTGATACAATCACCTATACGATAAGCCATCTGAGTAAGTGCTGGATTGTATCCAACCATCATAAACATTGGTACAAATATAGGTGCAAGAATAGCCCATTTTGCAGATGCACTACCTATAAATAAATTTATAAAGCATGATAATATAATAAATCCTATCAATAATAAAGGTCCATTTATTCCTGCTGATTTTAAAAATTCTCCACCTTTTACAGCTAGTATCAGACCTAGATTACTATTTGTGAATAATTGTAAAAATTGTGAAGCAGCAAATGCTAGTATTATATATCCACCCATATCACCCATTGCACTAGCCATTATAGAGACAACATCCTTATCCTTCTTTATTTTACCTATAGTCTTTCCATATACAACACCAGGTATAAAAAATGCTAGTGCTATTATAGGTACCATACCTTTCATAAGAGGAGCATTGTTTGATAGCAAATCTCCTGTTTCTGGGTCAGCTAAGAATGGTTTTTTACCGATTACACTAAGGACTATTATAATAGCTACATATATTAATATGCTTATACCAGCTTTTTTAAGCCCTTTTTTTTCTACATCATTAAGACTCCCATCAACATCTAATTCTGCATTTCCTTCATATTTACCAAATCTAGGAGCTACAATTTTTTCTGTTACCCATGTTGCCAATAGTATTAGAACAAAAGTTGATGCTATCATAAAAAATAAGTTCATTGTTGCATTAGCTTGAAAACCAGAGTCAATCATTTGAGCTGCTGGAACTGTAAAGCTTGCAGCAAGTATATCATTGACACTTATCATAATGTTTGCGGCAAATCCTAGACAGACTGCTGCATATCCAGAAAATAAACCTATAAGTGGATGTCTACCAACACCAAGATATACAAGTGCAGCTAATGGTGGAAATAGTATTGTACCTGCATCAGATGCTATATTGGCAAGCATACCTATAGTCATTACAACAAGAGTTACTTTTGTTTCAGGAATCTTGCTTACTGATGCTTTGATTGTTGCTGTCATAAGTCCTGTTTTATCACATACACCAGCACCTATCATAGTTACTAAAACTAGACCTAAAGGAGCGAATCCCTGGAAATTACTAACTATGTTTCCTAAAAGAATTTGAAGCTGTTCTACAGTCAATAAATTTACAGCAGTTATAGTTTCGCCAGTACCAGGATGAACTACTGATATACCCATAGAACCAACTAGACTAGATAGTATAAGTAAAAGTACACATAACCCTAGAAATATTGTAACCGGGTCTGGTAATTTATTACCAACAGTTTCTATTCTGTTTAATGTCCTGTCAAAAAAGTTTTTCTTCTTAACTACGTTATCATTCATAATATCCTCCCTAATGTTTAAAAATATAATTAAAAAATAAGTATTGTGGTTCAATTTATAATGTAAATTCTGCTTGTCGATTTAAGACGTGTCCACAATATGTCCTAAAGAAAGTATAAAATAAACTTTTTACTGTGTCAATGCAATTTTCTGAATTTTCTGGTTGAGTAGTGTTAATTAAATATGTTTCAAGTAGATTAATGGCGAAAAATATCTGATAAATTTGGACAATATATATACTTTAAAGTTAATTTTAAAATAAAATTTTATAAAAAGCTAGTGGAAGATTAAGTTATTAAAACAAATAGTGTAACAAAATGTTGGGTTTTTGGAATAGCTAAAACTATCACTATACGTGAGGGTAAATATCTTTATCATATTTTTTATAAATAAATATCAAGGAGATTTTATAGAGGATAATATATTTTAGTAACTATTTATTGTTTATGTTTAATCTAAAAACTAAACGGAGAGAAGTATCCTGTTACAAAAATAAAGTGAAAGATAACAAAGGATGGTATAGCCTTTACAGCATATACCACCCTTAGTATTATGAAAATAATCTTTAACAGACTTATAAAGTTTTATCGTGTTTTTCTAGGAATGTTAGATATTCTTCCTTAGTCATAACTGGAGTAAAGGCATCTAATATATCTTTAGCATCCTTAGCATTATCAAAAAGAAGGTCTACAACTGTAAGTGCCATTGCTTTAGCAGGAATTATGTACGCTAAATCTTCATCAACTATTTCAAAATCTCTTGTATGAAGAGCACCTTTTACACCACCAATCATAGGGTGAAGAGTAGGCATTATATGAGATACATCTCCAAAATCAAAAGAACCTGTAAAGTCTCCACCATCAATAACTTTTCCTTTTAGACCTAAATCTTCAAGATTGTTTCTAAATAAATTATCAAGATTTTTATATCTTAATATTGGAAGATATCCAGGAATTTCAGTTATTTCAACATCAGCTCCGACTGCCATTCCACCAGCCATCAAAGCCTTATTTATTCTTTCATTAGCATCAATCATACCGTTTATAGTTCTAGCTCTAACATATGATTCCATATGAACATCAGCAGGAACAACATTTACTATATCTCCACCTTTTGTTATGATAGGGTGGAATCTAACTCTTTCAGATTCTTTAAAAGTTTCTCTAAGTGCATTTACATTGTTTATAGCAAGCATTGCTGCATTTAAAGCATTTATTCCATCATGTGGAGCAGAACCAGCATGAGATTCTTTACCTATAAACTTAACTTTTTTGCCAACGAATCCATTACTCTCAGGACCAACTAGAGCCTTATCTTCTCCTAAATCAGAAGAGTGAAACATCATAGATATATCTATATCATCAAAATAACCTCTTTTTATTAACTCTTGTTTTCCACCAAAGTAAGTTATTCTTCCTTCTTTTTTTAGTTGTTCTCTGTATTCCAACTCAATGAATTCTTCTGCAGGAGTAGCCATAAAAGATACTTTACCATCTAAATGTTCTAAAACGCCACTTTTTACTAAACCAACAGCAGCACCTAACATTCCAGCTATCTGAATATTGTGACCACAAGTATGAGATGCACCTATTTCATTAGCATCTTTATGTTCTTTACATGATATACCATCTAGTTCTCCAAGTATAGATATATGAGGACCTTCTTTACTAGAATTTGCATCTGCCTTACATCCTGTTACAGCTATATTTTTTTCTACAGATAAGTTTAATTCTTGTTCAAAGAAGTTTGAAACAGCTTCTGTAGTTTTAAATTCTTTATATCCATATTCTGGGTTCTTGTATATTCCTTGACCTATTTTCAATATTTTTTCTCTATTTTCATCTATAGTCTTTATTACTAGAGATTTTAATTGTTCTTTATTCATAATAAATTCCTCCTATATTTTACCTTGAATACTTAAAACTATATGAGCTATACTTGCACATGCAAAGAATATAGTTGTAAAGACAATAATTGAGATTATAACTATTTTCCATGACATTTCTTTTAAAGCTTCTATTTTATTTCCAACAGAAATTCCTGCAAAAGCTAGTAGTGGAGTAGTTATAGCCATAAAGTTAATATTATTAGTGTTAGTTAAAAATACTTCAGATGTTGGGCTATAAGGCATACTAAGTAAAAGTCCTATTATAGTTGCAAATCCAAAGGCTGGAAAGATTGATTTAGGAAATAAATCTTTAAATATTGTACTTATCTAAAATAAAAAATACGTTTTCTTAAGCATAATACGTTTTCCTATATAAAATAACAAAAACTATTTCAGATAAGTTTTAGAAGTGTCATTAACATGTCCTTAACTAAGGATAAAACAAAAATTTAACATTGTCAACGAAAAATATCTAAAATATTACATATTTTGAATATATTGTAATAAGGCTTTATTTATCAAAAAATTGTTTAAATATTGTAGGAATAATAGGTAAAAAGCTTTAAAATTAATAATATAAAATTAAAAAATAGTAAATTAAAATTTTAAAATAGATGGATGAAAGTAGCTTAGAAAATATAGAAATGAATAGTACAATAGAATATAATACAGAAGCAGTCTTAATTAGTTGTAAAAATAAAGATTAAATAAATTTAATGACTTTAGTAGGTGGTAGTGAATGAAAATAAATAGATTAACAGAAATAATAGTAATACTATTAAATAAAAAACTAGTAACAGCTAAAGAGTTGGCTAAGAGATTTGAGGTTTCTACAAGAACCATATATAGAGATATAGAAACTTTGTCTATGTCAGGAGTACCAGTATATACGACGAAAGGCAAGGGAGGAGGAATATCTTTAATAGAAGAATATTCTATAGATAAGACCATTTTGTCAAAAGAAGATAAAGAGAGTTTAATAGTGGCACTGAAAACATTACAAGCAACAAAGTATCCAGAAATAAATTCAGTAGTAAATAAAATTGGTTCAATATTTGGAGAGCAGAACTTTGCAAACTGGATTGAAATAGACTTTACTGAATGGGGAAGTAATTTTAATGAAGATGATAAATTTACAAAAATAAAAGAAGCTATTTTAAGGCGTAATACCATAAGCTTTGATTATGTAAATAGTTTCTCAAGTCAAACAAACAGAACTGTCGAGCCTATGAAGCTTATGTATAAGAGTAAGACTTGGTATTTGTATGGATTTTGTAAATTAAAGGCTGATTTTAGGATATTTAGAATTAGTAGAATAAAGAATTTAGTTGTAAAAGAAGAAGTATTTTCAAGAAAGGTTATAGAGGATGTATGTTTGAATGATTCTAAGGTAATTAAGGAAAATACTATAACTTTGAAATTGAGGTTTAAAGAAAAGATGCTTTTTAGAGTATTTGATGATTTTAATAAAGATTTAATAACCAAGAATGAAGATAATACATACGATGTAATTACAGAATTTCCTGTTGGGGAGTGGATTTATGGATATATTTTATCATTTGGGGATAATGTTGAAGTACTTGAACCTAGAGATGTTAGAGATAATGTAATAACTAGGTTAAAAGAGTTATCTAGAGTTTATTTATTAGAAAATAATGACTAGACTAAAGATTTTATCTAGAATTTATTTATTAGAAAATAATAGCTAGACTAAAGAAGTTATATAAAGTTTGTTCGTTACAAAATGTCTCACTAAGTTTAATTATATTAAAAATATGACATAAAGGTGTCGTATATTATAAATTATAATTAAATAAGTTCAAGACTAAAATAGATTAATAAAAACAAAGTGAGGTATAAAGTATGGATTATGAAATAGTAAATATAAGTAAAAAAATAGTTATAGGAATATCAAAAGAGACTACAAATAAAGATGGACAAGCGATAAAAGATATAGGTGAATCATGGAAAAAATTTATGGGGAAAGGTATATACAATGCTATAAAAGGCAAAAAAAATGAAAAGACAATAGGTTTATATACAGATTACCAAGGTGATTTTACAAGTCCGTATAATTTTGTTGCATGTTGTGAAGTAAATACTGATGTGGATAAATATAATAATTTAGACGAATTAAATGCTAAGGATAGTGTTGGAGAAATTGTTGTGAGTAAAGTTATACCAGCAGGTAAGTATGCAAAGTTTATTATAGTAGGAGATGCTCAAAAAGCTTTGGGAGAGTTTTGGGCTAAATTTTGGGAAATGGATTTTGATAGGACTTATATAAGTGATTTTGAAGAATATCAAAATAATATGTATGATATGAATAAACAGGAAATTCACATCTACATAGGTATAAAGTAAATTTATTTGTAGGATTTAGTATATAAAATTTACAGTCTGGAAATATTTATGTATATTTTTTAGATAAAAAACACGGTAAAATCTTGATTATCCCCTAAAACACTGTATCTATCGCAATATCTAAGGATTAGAAACACTAATTTTACTACTTACGAATGAGCCTTGATATGCCGATAATCTGAGATTTGCAAAGATATGGTACAGCACATCAGTATTGAAACATCAAAATTGAATAAAGCATATAGACTAAGGAACGCCACAAAGAAGCGTTCCTTAGGTGTAAGCATTATTTATGATTCATTTAAGTTTTTTACTAATTCAACGAAATTAGTTAGATTCTGTGAAAGCCATTTATCTTTGTGATATATTAATTGTGATTCTATTATATAATGTGTTTGATAATCAATTTTCGCTAATTCTTTCTTATTTAACTCATTCTGAACAACTAACTGTGGTAAAATACATATTCCCAAATTACTTAAAACTGCTTGTTTTATAACTTGTAAACTGCTAGTTTCAAGAACGATTTTAGGATTTATGGAATACTCTAATAAATCTTTTTCAAACATTTTTCTGTAGCAACAATTTTTTCCAGTTAGAATAAGTTTTTGATTTTCAAAATCATAGATTGATACATTCTCTTTTTTTGCTAATTGCTGTTGAGGTGTGGAAAAAGCACAAATAGTTTCACTGATTCTTACAACAGTTTTTAAACTTGGATGATTAATAGGAGTATCTAATACATAAGCTATATCTATTGTATTGTCTGATAGTAAAGATATAATATCTGGTGTATCTAAAACATATAAGTATATTTCTACAGCAGGATATTTAGTTTGGTAAGATTCTATAATATATGGCAGTCTATATATGCAGATTGATTCAGAAGCACCTATAACTATGCGTCCTTTCTCATTGTTTAAAAAGTTCTCTTTTAATTCTTTTGACAGACTTAGTATTTTTTTTGCATAGGGGATTAAATCATGTCCAGCAGAAGTTAGAGTAATGTTTTTTCCAATACGTTCAAAAAGTCTGACATCTAATTCTTCTTCGAGCTGCTTTATTTGCGTTGTTACATGAGACTGTGCGTAGTGAAGATATTCAGCAGTTTTTGTAAAATTTTTAATTTCACTTAAAAGTAAAAATGTTTCTAAATGTTTAAGGTTCATTTTATCTCCTTTCAAACAATCTCAAATCAAGATTGTTTCAATCAAAATAATCTATTTTATCAATTCATTTTTTTATGCTAACATGAAAATATAAAATAATCAATGAAAAATGGAGGTTAGTTATGAAAGCTATAAATTTAGTAAAAGAAGTTAATGTGTTAGAAAATTTGTATGTTTATAAGAAAGTTGGATATTTGAATTCTCATGTTCTTAGCGTTGTTCAAGTTGAAAACCGTACCTTGGATTTTCATACACATGAATTTTCAGATGAACTTTTTTTTGTAATCGAAGGCAGTTTTAATTTAGAAACAGAAGCTGGAAAAACTAAAGTAAATGCTGGAGAATTTATTATTGTTCCTAAAGGTATGAAACATCGCCCCGTAGTTGAAAAATTAACAAAGTTTTTAATGATAGAGTTAGAGGGAACATTAAACAAAGAAAATAGTGGCGATTTATATGAAGACTAAAGTTACCTATGTATGAAAGAGTGTTAAATAAGCAAGTTATTCTGTTCATTAAAGATATGACGAGATATTGTGGTGAAACGTAGTATTATTTGTGAGAAAAATGAAGAGATTTCATGAGGATATTAACTTATGAATTTTGATATAGAACTATTGCTTCACAAATGATGACATGAAAAGCGAGGAGTTTTTTACTTGTTTTTGATATGCTTTATGTAAAGGAGGTAAATGTAATGAAAGATTTATTAGGATATGAAGAGTATAGTTTTGTAAGTTCTAAAGATAAGGAATTTATATTGGCTTTTAATGCTGAAATGAATAGGCTTGGTTATACTTGTAATCAAACAATAGGAGAAGGATATTGTTGGGGTCGTAAAATGATTATTTACACAAAAGCAGGAGTAAAAAGTAAAAAATCATATGCTCGGATTTATCTGCGTGAAAATGATTTAATTCTACGTATGTATTTCAGCAATGTGGATAAGCAGAGACAGGCTATTGAACAAGCCCCAGACTATATTCAGCAAGCTTTTACAGGAGATTATGGAGCTTGTAAACATTGTCATAATATGAAAGAGGATTGTTCATGTAACCATAGGAAAAGCTATACCATTCACGGCAAGAGATATGAATTATGCGACGGATTTGCTTTTTGGTTTTTTTCTCCAGATGTTACAAAAATCCCAGAATATATTAAGCTGTTTCTTGCCTTTTACCCTAAAAAGAGGAAAAAGTAATAACAAATTTTTTGTTTGTATGTTAACAGGAAAATATAAAATAGTGTCGATTTATATGAAGATTAAAGTTACTTATGTATGAAAGAAGGCTAAATAAGCAAGTTGTTCTAAGCATTAAAGATATGACGAGATATTGTAGTGAAATGCAGTATTATTTAAACAAAAGTATATCTATTGGCAGATGACTCTATTTTGTACCATCAATAAATAGAGTATCCTTTGAAATCTCTTTATTATCTACAAGAAAGTTTGTAAACTGTGCAAACAAATTTTTGCTTACTAGTGAAAAATGAATACTATGAAATCTTGCAATTGTTGAATGGTCTGGAGCATACAAGAATCCCAGGCTCTTTTGAACTTGGGATTTATTTTTTTTATTGTCCAAAAATCATTTCACATTCTTTATTGTAAAAAGAAATTCCGACTTTTAAGATATTATTTATTCCTAATGCTAATAATTCATTATCATACTTTTTATCATTTATCTGTTTTAGTGCTATTTTAGCATCTTTTAATAATAATTCTTCTTTATCAGATTTTTTAAATTCCATAATAATTCCTAATTCAGATGGATTTTTAGGTATTATAAGTAGGTCTGCCCTTCCATCTCCAGCTTCTCTATTTGACTTAATTATATAATTATCTGAAAGTAAAGCCATAATACCAATAGTAAATACATGGTAATATTGTTCGCTTTCATCTCCTTTTAAATCAAAATAACTAAATACTCCAGCTAATATTTCTTTAAATCCTTTTTTAAATGATTCTGTATCTCCTTTTATTAAACTTAAAACAATAGGAATATATTCTTCTATTTTCATATCAATATTAAACCATTTAATTATTTCATTTTTAAAGAAATGTAAAACTTCTTTGTTAGGAATTATTAACCCAACTTGCCCATAATCATATTCATTAGATATCTTTAAATATCCACTAAAATATAATAAACTCCAAGGAGAAGTTGATTCATCTGCAATATATCTAAATGCTATATTCTCATCAATAATATCTATTACTTCTTCTCCACTTATAAGTTTTTCAATACCATCCTTGTGCTTAATATTTACAAGCTCAACGACTATATCATTTGAACTTGTGTTTATCCAGTATGGTTTTTCAATGTAGTTACCATATTTAGTAGCGTTCTCTATATATTTCATAATTGACCAAGGATTATATATTTCCATATCTCCAAATTTGTAACCGTCATAGTAATCCTCTAATAACTTTACATTTCTATCTATGCCAAAATGGTTCAGTATTTTCTCTACCTCTTTTTTAGTAAACCCAAAACAACTTTCATAACCTTTATCCCTAATAGTATAAACACTTAAATTATTTAACCCTGAAAAAATACTCTCTTTTGCTACTCTAAGAACGCCAGTCATAATTACTTTTTTTACATGTATATTATCTTTTATTGAATTTGAATAAAATGCTTTCATAAAGTTTATTATTTCTTCATATACCCCCTCTGTATATGCTTTATTAACAGGAGTATCATATTCATCAATCAATAATATTGGTTTTTTACCAGTAGTTAAATGTAATGTCTCAGATAGATATGCTATTGATTCAATTAAATCAGAATCTTTATTAGAATCTAATATGTTCTCAAATTTTTTAGCTTTTCTTCCTGATAATTCATCTATTAGATAATCAAAACGATCCAGCTCATTTTTTATCTTTTTTACAACAAGTTCTTTTAAGCTTTCTAAATCATTTATATCACAACCATTAAAACTTATAAATATAACAGGATATTGCCCCTGTTCTTTCATAATATCTTCATGTTTTGAAATTTCTAAATTTCTAAAAAGTTCTTTATTTTCTTCAGCTTCATTATTATAAAAAAAATACTTAAGCATACTCATGTTTAAAGTTTTTCCAAACCTTCTTGGACGAGTTATCAATATGTACTTATTATCTTCCCATACTTCTTTTATAAACAAACTCTTATCAATAAAATATGCACCACTATTTATATACTCTTTAAAATCAGATGTTCCTATCTCAAAAAATTTCATATTAGACACCTCTCTTATTAATTATTTTAACCTAATTTAGTATTTATTAAAAGCTGATTATTTTTTACAGAATTTAACTTCTTTTAATTTGAAATTAATTCTCTTACAGATGTAAACAAAAAGCTATCTAGGCTAATAGAAAGCCCCTTTAAGTCTTTTTAAAATTCTTTATACATTTTTGTTATGTATTTGTTAGACACACCTCTATGATACAAAAATCTTATTATTGCTAACAACATAACTCTGCTAAAACCATTTTTCAAAACCTTACCACTAAATAATAGCTGAATCTCAAACATAATAAACACTCCCTTTTTATTTTTTATTTAAATAAATACCAAAATCAATCTCACATTTTAATATGAAGTCAGATATATTATTCATCATTTTAGCCATATTTTTATTTATAGCTTTTTTCCAAACAAAAGTATATCTATTAGCAGATGACTCTATTTTGTACCATCAATAAATAGAGTATCCTTTGAAATCTCTTTATTATCTACAAGAAAGTTTGTAAACTATGCAAACAAATTTTTGCTTACTAGTGAAAAATGAAGATGGAGTATTCCACCCATTTTTGATAAATATGATTAGTTAAAATAATCTATAAAGTTAAGTCTAATTTAATCGATAATACATGTATAGTAGTATAAATATTTATAACTAATAAATATTTATACTACTATACATGTTTTTATATAACTAAATAGGCAAGTAACTATCTATTAGAGATTAAGTAAGTGAGCCACTAGATATTAGAGGAGTAAAAGAGCTTGCCATTAAGTATTTAAAGTAGTATAAAGGGTTATTTTCATTTTTGGTAAATTACAAACTCGATATATTATAAAAATTAATATACTGAAATGATTTTAATTAATCTGAAAATTATTTTTTATAAAAATATAAAAAAGATATAAGCGATATTAATTTGATTACTTTTGACAACTTTTTATGTTTTTATACAATTATATTTTTAATAACTCGTCAAAATGCCAAACATATATTACAATAGAGATATAAGTTTTTTTATTGACAAATTGTGTTAAGATGGTTGAATATAATATGGCATAAATAATTACTTTTATTTATCAATGAAATGTATTTATTGTGTAGCGAAAAATAGTCAGATAGTATAGACAATAACTGAAAATAAAAGCATTTATTGTTGTACATATGGAGGAGTTAGTTTTATGGAAAATAAAATTTTGATAGTAGATGATGCTATTTTTATGAGGATGATGATTAAAGAAGCTCTGAGTAAAAGTGGCTATAATAATTTAGTAGAAGCAAATGATGGAGAAGAAGCTTGTAATATATTTAAATATGAAAAGCCTGATTTAATGTTACTTGACATTACAATGCCGAAAAAAGATGGTTTAGAGGTGCTAAGAGAAGTAAAAAAGTTAGATTCAAATGCTAAGGTTGTGATGTGTTCTGCAATAGGACAAGAAAATATGATTGTAGAAGCTATAAAACTTGGAGCGTTAGATTTTATAGTGAAGCCCTTTAAAACAGATACATTAGTCAAAGTTGTAAATAATGCCTTAAAATAAAATGTAAGTATACACCTGATATAGTGAAAAGTACATAAATGAAACAATAAAGGGAGGGGTTTATATTATAAATTATTTAGAACTTGATGATGCTCATATAGATGCACTTAGAGAAATTGGTAATATAGGCTCTGGGAATGCAATTACTGCACTTGCATCCATGATAAATAGTAATATAGAAGTATTAATACCTATGGTCAAGATACTTGAATATAATGAAGCGACAAATCTGCTTGGCGGTCCAGAAAACAAAGTAGTATGTATTTTACTTGATATGAAAGGCGATATTGATGGAATGTTTATATTTTTGTTGGACGAATCAATAACTCAACTCATGTTAAGTTATCTTTTTAATAAAGAAGAAGCTCTTTTGGACGAGATTGAAGAAATTGAAATTTCAGCAATTAAAGAAATAGGAAATATAATGGCAAGCTCATATATAAATGCTATTGCATCTATGTTAAACATGACTATAAGTATATCAGTTCCAGATATATGTATTGATATGGTTGGAGCTGTCTTAAATGTACCTATGATAAGATTTTCAGATGTGGGTGATAAAGTTTTATTTATAGAAAATAAGTTTAAAATGAGTGATAATTATTTTACTAGCCACATTTTGATGATTCCAGAAATGGGCTCACTTAGAGAAATATTAGTGAGATTGGGATTAGAAGTATGAATAGAGAAATAGTAGTAAACATTGCAGATATGAAGATAGCCTATAGACCAAATGTTTTGGTTACTTATGCACTTGGTTCTTGTGTAGGAGTCTGTTTGATAGATAAAGTAGCAGGAATTGGTGGAATGTTACATGTTATGTTGCCATATAGTAAAGATGCTATCAACATTGAAAATAAGTATAAATTTGCTGATACAGGAATAAATGAACTCATTAAGTCTATGGAAAATATAGGTGCAAATAGAATATATATAAAAGCAAAAATTGCTGGGGGAGCTAAGATGTTTTTAGGAAATAGCAATTCATCAATTGCAAGTATAGGATATAGAAATGTTGAAGCAGTAAAAAAAACTCTTTTAGGACTAAATATTCCAATAGTAGCAGAGGACACAGGTATGAATTATGGAAGGACAATACGTTTTTATATTGAAACAGGCGAATTAATTGTAGATTCAATAAATAAAGGTAAAAAGAAAATATAACATAGATTTTATAGAGAGTATATTTTAGGTGGGAGGTATTAAATGAGATTTCCAGATGACCCATATTTAGATTATAAGTTAGTTGATGAAGGAATTAAGTATCTAAAATTTAAAGTAGATGAGCAAGATTTTGGGATTGAACTTGAAAATGTAATAGAAATTATTGGAAATCAAGAAATTATATTTATTCCAGAACTCCCTACATATTCTAAAGGTATAATAAATCTAAGAGGAAAAATTATTCCAATAATAGATATGCGTTTGAGACTTAAAAAAAATGATTTAATTATTACCAATTGTACGTATATAGTAGTAATTGAAATAAAAGATTTAGTAGTTGGATTTGTGGTTGATAAAGTTGATGAGATAATAAGTTTAGAAAAAAGTCAAATATCACTTCCACCAAGGGTTACTCTCGAATATTCAGATTATTTTGTAAGCGGTATTGGAGAATTAGATAGTAAAATAATTACTTTACTAGATTTAGAGAAACTTTTGACCGATAAAGACGAAATTTTAATAGACAAAGTAATTAATGAATATAATTGTACTATCATATAGTACAAGGGTATAACTATAAGATTACTATAAAAATATTATGAAGGGAATATATGGAAATATAGTGGTATAATTATTAAGTACAAAAATTTTAAGCTATTAAAATTTGAATATATTATGTTTAAGAGAGGTTTGTATATGGAAAATAAGCAACAAGGAACAATTTTAGTTGTTGATGATAGTGTTTTAATGTGTGACTTAGTAGATAAAGCACTTACAAAAGATAATTTTAATGTGAAGAAAGCATTTAATGCAATAGAGGCAAAAGAGTTTCTTGAAGAATTTATACCAGACATTATTTTGCTTGATATAATTTTACCAGATAACTCTGGTTTTGATTTTTGTAAGGTCGTGAAATCTAATGTTCGCACAGCAGATATACCTATAATCTTTATAACTTCAAAAAATGCAGATACAGATATAGTAAGGGGATTTGGAGTAGGTGCAATAGATTATATGGTAAAACCTTTTAGTATGACAGAATTAAAAGCTCGTATTATGGCTCATCTTGAAGTAAAGAAATCTCAAGATAAATTAAAAAAGATAAATAAAGAACTAGAATCTTCTCTTGAAAAATTGAATAGACTCGTTGTAAGAGATTATCTTACAGGTCTTTACAATAGACGACACATAATTAATCAGCTTATGGAGCAAAGAAAAATTAATCAGTATAAGGGAACATCAATATCACTTATTCTTGGAGATATTGATGACTTTAAGGTTATTAATGATACTTATGGGCATGATGCAGGGGATTTTGTGTTGACAGTAATATCAAGTATAATAAAAAAGAATTGTAGACAAATTGACACTGTATCAAGATGGGGTGGAGAAGAGTTTTTGATAATGCTTACAAATACTTCGATAGAAGATGCTAAAGTCCTTTCAGAAAGAATTCGTAAAGAGGTAAAGGAATTTGACTTCAAGTATAAAGAAAATAAAATAAAAAGTACTATTACGTTAGGGGTAGTAGAAGTAAACTCAAATATATCCTTAGAAGAAAACATATCCTTAGCGGATAAAGCTATGTATGAGGGCAAAAGTTTAGGAAAAGATTGTAGTGTAGTAAGTACAATGAAAGGATTAAAGAAGATATAAACTTATTTTATAAAGGAGTACAAGTATGAAAAGAGAAGTAAGGCTTTCTAAATTAGCAATTCTATTGCTGATTATAATAGTATTGGCTGTTCTAGCAGGAATTTTTTCTTCTATTTCATCTTATAAAGCATTTGAAAAAGTGGAAAAAAGTATTAGTGATATGAATAATTTGAGGACTCAAAGTCAGTATATAAAAGATGCAACTAGAGAAGTAAGTGATGTATTAAGAAGATACGTTTTTACAGGTGAAAAAAAGGATAAAGATATTTATGAAAAAGAATTATATGGAAAAACAAGAGAGTCAGCTTTAAACAAGTTGGAAAGAATTGGTCTCACAAAGAGTGAGTCAAATAAAATCTTAGAAGCAAAAGAAATATCAGATTCTTTGGTTCCAACAGAACAAAGTGCTATAAAGGCAGTCGAAAGTAATGACAAGAGTACGGCTCAAAGTATAATTTTTGGTAGTGGTTATATAAACTCTCAAGAAAGAATGGATTCTTTAATAAATGAATTTCAAGAGGATATAGTTAATCGCTCAAATGCCGAAATTGTAGAAGTAAAAAAAGAATTGCAAAGTCTAATATTAAGAACAATATTTATACTTTCTCTATTGATGATACTAACAATAATAGAATATATAGTAATAAAATTAAAGATAGTGATTCCTATTAATAAAGTAGAAGAACACTTTTCAAGAATTGCATCTGGAGACTTAAGAACAAGTATAGATGTTGAAGAAAGTAAATCTGAAATAGGAATGTTGGTAGGTTCTGTTAAAAAGATGCAAAGTATGCTTTTAAATTATATAGACCTTATAGATAGTACGTTGACTAGTATTGCAAAAGGAGATTTAAGAGTAGAGATAGACCAAGAATTCATTGGAGATTTTAAATCAATTAAAAAATCTTTAGAAAGTATAATAAACTCTTTCAATAGTGATTTTTCTGAAATAAACTTATCAGCAGAGCAAGTTGCAAGTGCATCAGAACAGGTTGCAGCAGGTGCACAAGCTCTTTCACAGGGTGCTACTGAACAAGCTAGTTCAGTAGAAGAATTAGCTTCCACAATTAATGAAATATCAGATGGAATTAAGAAATGTGCAGATAGTGCTAGCCTTGCATGTGAGGTATCTGACCAATCAGCGTTACAAGTTGGTTTTGGAAGTAGATGTATGGATGATATGATGACATCAATGGGCGAAATAAGTGAAAAGTCGAGTGAAATATCAAAAATAATCAAAACAATAGATGAGATAGCATTCCAAACTAATATTCTTGCATTAAATGCAGCTGTTGAAGCAGCAAGAGCAGGTCAATATGGTAGAGGATTTGCAGTTGTAGCAGATGAAGTTAGGTCTTTGGCTGGTAAAAGTGCAAAAGCAGCTCAAAATACAGCGATTCTCATAGAAGAAGCTATTAAAACAGTAGAAAATGGTGTCAAAATTGCTAAAGAGACTGCAAATGCGTTGGATTTAGTAGTCAATGGTGTAGAAAAAACTACTAATTATATTAATGGGATTTCTTCTTCTGTACATAGTCAAGAAGTAGCAATTACACAGATTTTATCTGGAATAGAGCAAATTTCTATAGTAGTCCAAATGAACTCAGCAACAGCAGAGGAAAGTGCCGCAGCTTCAGAAGAGATGTCTGCTCAAGCACAAATTTTAAAAGAACTCGTAGAAAAATTTCATCTAAAAGAAAGTGAGATAAGAGAATCATCATGGATTTAAATTATGAAATGCTATATGGAAAATAGAAAATTATTTGTAGACCGTAGGTGATGAATATGAATTATATTGAACCGAGTATGAGACCAATGTTAGATATGTTTATATTTGAGACAAGTCTATTACTTGAACAATTAGATGAAATTATGATTCAAACAGAAAAAGAGAAAACATTTAGCCATAACAATATTAATGAAACTTTTAGAATAATGCATACGATAAAAGGTTCAGCGTCTATGATGGGGTTAGACAATATAGCTGCTCTAGCACATAGTGTAGAAGATTTGTTTTATGTCATACGTGAAGGAAAAATAAAAGTTTTAGACAATGACTTATTATTTGATTTAGTTTTTCAAGCTTTGGATTTTATAAAATGTGATATAGGTAAGTTACAATCAGGAGATTGTATATCTTCTAATTACTTTAATTTTATCAAAGGAATTGAAGACTATGTAAATACTTTAGAGTTATCAAATTCTATGAAATCAAAAGATAATATAAGTTTAGAAAGTACAGATGAGAAAGAAATTGTCGATTTAATTTTTTCATATAAAGAAGATTCTGATATAGTAAAAATAATCTTTGAACAAGGTTGTATGATGGAAAATGTAAGAGCTTTTATGCTTATTTTTGAACTTAGAGATTACTGTGAATTTCTAGAATTTTATCCTAAAGATGTAGAAACAAATGCAGAATCAGCAGAATATATTAAAAATCATGGATTTTATTTACAGTTTATTGCTAAAGATGATAGAATAATGGTTTATAGAACCATACAAGATAATATATATGTAAAAGAATATATAAATATCAGTAAAAAAGAAATAGAAATAAAAAATACATTAGATAATGATGAAGTAGAAAATAAATTAAAAGATAATAATGAGATAAGTATAAAGTATCAAAATAACTATATAAAAGAAGATGAATTACAAGAAGATATTTTAAATGAAAAAATTGACATAGAAAAAAATAATCTAAATGAAGAAAATGAACACTTGCCAATAAGTAAGCAGAGTATTATGAGTGTAAATTTAGAAAAATTAGATTTGCTTCAGAATATAGTTGGAGAAATTGTAATTATGGAATCAATGGTTGTAAATAGCGTAAATTCTACAGGTGTTGATATAGACCATTTTAATAAGGCAACAAGACAATTGCATAAACTTACAGATGAATTGCAGGATATAGTAATGTCAATGCGTATGATTCAAATTGATGGTGTATTTCAAAAAATGCACAGAATTGTACGAGATATGAATAAAAAGTTAGATAAAAATGTAGAGTTGATAACTATAGGAGCAGAGACAGAAGTAGATAAGAGTGTAATTGACAATTTAGCAGAACCCTTTATGCATCTTATAAGAAATGCTATGGACCATGCAATAGAGCCTATTGAAGAGCGTATAGCTAAAGGAAAAGAAAAAGTAGGAAAGATATTTTTATCTGCTGAAAATTTAGGTGGAGAAGCTGTGATAAGTATTTCAGATGATGGCAGAGGTCTTATGAAAGATAAGATTTTAGCAAAAGCTAAGCAACAAGGTATTCTTAAACATCAAAGCAGTGAATATACTGATGACGAGGTCAATTCTTTGATTATGACACCAGGTTTTTCTACAAAAGAATCTATAACTGAATTTTCTGGTAGAGGAGTAGGCATGGACATTGTCCGTAAAAGTATTGAAAAGGTTGGAGGCTCAATTGAAGTAAGAAGTAAACAAGATGAAGGCACAACATTTACTATAAAAATACCACTGACTCTTTCTATAGTAGAGGGTATGGAGTTTAAAGTTGGAGATTCACTATTTACTTTACCAATATCATCAATAAGGAGAACATTTAAGCTTACAGATTTAAATCAGATAATTGCAGAAAGTAATAAAACAGAGTTAATTATGATATATGGAGCATGTATTCCTATTATAAGGTTACATAAAATATATAATATTCAAACAGAGGTAACCAATTTGATGCATGGAAATATGATAATTATTGAAAATGAACGTAAAGCAGCATGTATTTTTGTTGATGAAATAATAGGAAATCAACAAGTTGTTGTAAAACCATTTCCAGTTTATTTTAACCGATTCAACATAAAAAATAATGGTTTATCAGGATGTACAATACTTGGAGATGGAAGTATAAGCTTAATTATAGATGCAGATAACATTATGGAAATATATTAGGGGATTTAAAGTATGTCTAAAGATGAAATTATCAAACAAGTATTAACATTTTATGTTAATGATGTTATTTATGGAATAGAATTAAAAAATGTGATTGAGACCATAAGATTTCAATCAATAACATATGTACCATGTCTTCCAGCGTATATAAATGGAGTTATTAATTTACGAGGAAGAATAATACCAGTTATAAATATACATATAAAATATAATCTTCCTGAAACTGATTATAACGAAAGAACATGTATAATAATTACAGAGGTTGATGAGTATCAAGTTGGAATTATTGTAGATAAAGTTGTTGATGTTATACCTATAGATAATTTAAATTTATTAGAGACAACTGATTCTAGCAACATAAATATTAATAAAGATATAAAAGAAATTGCAAAAATTGGAGATAATTCTATACTAATTTTAGATATTCAAAAGTTTTTGATTAATAGCATGTAGTTAGTTTTGACAAATTAGTAGGAGGAAGTTTTTGCATGATAAAGCTCACTGATGAAGAATTTATAATTCTTGTAAACCATATAAAAAAAGAATATGGAATTGATTTAAGTAAAAAAAGGGCATTAATTGAAGGGCGCTTATACAATACAATGATAGATAGAAAATTTAGCTCTTTTAGTCAGTACACGAATCTATTATTCAAAGATAAGACAGGAAATGAAGCTATAAACTTAGTAAATAGATTGAGTACCAATCATACATTTTTTATGAGAGAACCTCAGCATTTTGAGTTTATACATAATAGTATACTTCCTTTTTGGGAAGAAAATAATAAACTAAGAAACTTGAATATATGGAGTGCAGGCTGTTCTAGTGGAGAAGAAGCATATTCAATAGCTATGACTTTAGATGATTATTTTGGTTTTAATAGAGATTTGTGGAATATTAAAATTATAGCTACAGATATTTCAATGAACTCACTTGAAAAAGCTAAAAGAGGTATATACACAGAATCAAATGTTAACAATGTTCCTGAGCTATGGAAGAAGAAGTATTTCATAGATAACAAAGATGGAACATTTAAAGTTTGTGATAAGATTAGAAAAAGTGTAATTTTCAAGCCATTTAATTTAATGAATGATTTTTCATATCAACATTTTGATTTAATTTTTTGTAGAAATGTTATGATTTATTTTGATTTAAAAACTAGGGAAGAACTTATAAATAAATTTTATAATGTAACCAAAAAAGATAGCTTTTTGTTTGTAGGACATGCAGAGATAATTAACAGAAGTAATACTAAATATAAATATGTAAAACCTGCTATCTATAAAAAATAAAAGAGTAGTTTTGATATATGATTTTGTGGAGGCGGTAGTGTGGAACATTTTAATAATATGGTGATTGCTATAGGTGCATCTGTAGGTGGTACAGAGGCAATACTTGAAATTATAAAAGACTTACCAAAATCGACACCAGGGATTGTTGTAGTTCAACATATGCCAGCTATGTTTACTTATATGTATGCACAACGGCTTGACAAGCAGTGTATTATGAATGTAAGAGAAGCTAAAAATAATGACAGAGTCGAACAAGGAACTGTACTAATTGCACCTGGAGATTATCAGATGAAATTATGTGTAGATAAAGAAGGATATTATGTAACTTGTGAAAAAGGTGAAAAAATAAGTGGTCATTGTCCATCAGTAGATGTTTTGTTTGATTCAGTTGCAGAAGTAGCAGGTAAAAATTCAATAGGAATAATACTTACAGGTATGGGTTCTGATGGAGCAAATGGACTTTTAAAAATGAAAGAAAGTGGTTCATTTACAATTGGACAAGACGAAAATTCCTGTATAGTATATGGAATGCCAATGGTGGCTTTTGATAGGGGTTCTGTTGTGTTACAGTTACCACTTAATGAAATTTCAAACTGTTTGATAAGACATATTAATATTTAAAAACAAAAAGATTAATTTTTTACAAATAAAAATTAATCTTTTATTAAATTATATGGATAAAAACCCCTAGAAACTCCAAATATAATAAGAGAGATTTATATTTAGGAGGAAAATAATAATATGAAATTTTTTAAAGTCGATATGAAAGTTAAAGTTTTAAGATATGTATTTGTTTTAACCTTGACTATAATAGTTGTTTTGGCAATTAAACATGACTATAAATATAATAATTTAGGGAAAGATGCTTTAATTAATCTAAATAGTAATAAAGAAGCAGTGAGTGTTATGAGTAATCAATCATTACCAAAGGATACTACAAATAGTAAACAAACTTTATCAGTAAGTACAATAGGAAGTAAAACAATAGTGAAAAATGATGAATATCTAGAAAGTACTATAAATATGCCTGTAATAACAAATTCAAATAAGATTGTTGAAAGGTCTACAAATGATAAAATAAAAAATGATATATTTGAATTTTATAATAAATCATATAAAGAAGCAAAGCAGTATCTTAAGGATAATCCTGATGAGGAAAATAAGTTTGTTGCAAATGTGGATTTTGAGCTTAAAAAGAATATAGACTCTGCCCTTAGTATAAAAGTAAGATATTATACTTATAGTGGTGGAGCGCATGGATTTTATAAAGATATAGCATATAATGTGGATATGAGAACTGGAAAATTTTTAGAATTAATGGACTTATTTAAAGATAATACTAAATATAAAGAAGTTATAGATGAAGAAATTAAAAGACAAATAGCTGAACTTGAAAAAAAGGATGAAGAAAATATCGGAATATACAATTTTAAAGGTATAAAAGAAAATCAAAACTTTTATTTGCAAGATGAGAATCTAGTTATATATTTTGATTTATATGATATAACTCCATATGCAGCAGGAATCCCAGAATTTTCAATAGATAAAAAACTAATAAGCTCTATGCTAAAACCAGAGTATGTAGATTTATTTAATTTGAAATAGAAGTTTAAATTAAATGTTATGCTATAATATTTAACATAGAGACTTATTAAAATTGGGGGTATAAAAATGCTACTTTTAAAAAAAGACGACATAGAAAAAGTATTTACAATGAGAGATGCAATTGAAGCTGATAAGGAAGCTTTTAGAATTTATTGTGAAGGAAAGAGTGTAAATCCCTTGAGAACCAATATACCAGTTCCAAGTCAAGATGCTAGTATGTTATTTATGCCAGGATATGTAGAAGAATTGGGATGTGGGGGAATAAAAATTGTATCTGTATTTCCTAAAAATGCTCAAAAAGGTAAGCCAGTAATTCCAGCAACAGTACTACTATTAGATGGTGAAACTGGAGAAGTAAGTGCAGTATTGGATGGTACTTATGTAACTCAAATTCGTACTGGAGCAGCATCTGGAGCAGCTATAGATGTATTGGCTAAAAAAGATTCTAAGATTGGAGCTTTAATAGGTCTAGGAGGACAAGGTGAGCCACAACTTGAAGCTATGATAGAAGCTAGAGATTTGGATGAAGTAAGAGTTTTTAGTAGGAACAAGGAAAGTAGAGAAAAATTTGCAGAAGAAATGAATTTAAAATTAAGTAAATATAATACTAAAATATTTGCAGTTGAATCATCTGATGAAGCTATAGATAATGCAGATGTAATAGTTTTAGCTACTCCATCAAAACAACCAGTACTTAATGGAAACTTAGTAAAAAAAGGAGCTTTAGTAAGTGCAGTAGGTTCATATATGCCAGACATGCAAGAGTTGTGTCCAAATTGTTTAACTAGAGCATCTAAGATATTTTTTGAATCAACAGATGCAGTTTTATCTGAGTCAGGAGATATATTAATTCCATTAAAAGAAGGTAAGATAAGTAAAGATGATTTTAGTGGTGACTTAGGAAATGTTATAAATGGAACTATTCCTGGAAGAGAAAATGATGATGAGATAATTGTGTTTAAAACTGTCGGAATAGGTGTACAAGATGTCGTAACAGCAAAAAGAATATATGATAAAGCAAAAGAAAAAGGAGTTGGAATAGACTGGAAGTGGTAAATTTTTCAAAATTAAGTCTATAATTAGACAAAATTATGCTATAATGTTGATAAATAAATTTTTTTATTATCTTAGTTGAGGGAGGATATTTTTATGAAAGTGGTAAAAAAGTTAATATTATCTTCGATTATGGCTCTAGTTTTAGTTCTAACTATAGGGTGTTCTAATGCAGAAGAGAAAGTAAAGTCAAATTTTGAGGCTAATTTAGCTGCACTGGAAATGTATAAATATGACGAAAAGGGGATTTCTGACGCATTAACAGAAGTTGAATACAGACAGATTCAAACTTATAACAACAAGGATAAAGTTTCAATGATTACTCAATTGACACCTCTTTATGGTAAAGAAAATGCTGAAAAGATATATGACACGATTGTTAAATTAATTCAAGGTGTTGAAAAGACAGTAACAGTAGAATCTTCTAGTAAGGATAAGATAACTTTAAAAGTTGTAAGTAAAGCTTTAGATACTAGCAAAGTAATGGATGAAGCAAATAATTTAGTAAAATCTTATGTAACTGATGAAAAGAACTATAATAAAAAAGAAAAAGAAGTTCAAGATGATATGGCAAAAATGATTATAGACCTTTACAATAAGAAACCAACTAAGGAAGTTACAACTATGATTACATATACTAAAAAAGATGGTAAATGGCAACCACCTAGTAATATACAGAAATTATGTGAAGGAATATATACAATTTAATTTATTTTAAAGACACAAAAACTATCTTTTAAGCATATAATAAAATGTTTGGAAGATAGTTTATTTTATTTTTAAAATATAAATTATATTTTATAAGTGATTTATTTTATAAATAATTTATCTTGCTAAATAGTAAATAATTTATCCTATTAAATAATAAATAATTTATCTTACTAAATAATTTGTTTACTAAATAAAGTACAATTAACATAGTTTATTTTATTATTTATTGTATAATCAATCAGATTTATTTGATATATTTGGTAACATTGAATATATAAAACTAGGAATATAATTATGATATATCATGATAAAACATGGTGAATAATTGTGTGTTATATAGTCGAAAATATGATATATTAATATTATTACTATACGTTAAAAGTTTATTTATATTTTAAAAAGTTTTTTTATAAAATGAAAAGGGTGTTTTTTATGGTATCAAGGCAAGAATTAAAAAGAGCATCTAAAGCTCAATTGTCTGGAAACTGGGGTACATGTGCAATTGCTATGGCAGTATATATTGCACTTATAGTAGTAATATCAATCGTAGGATTGCCTTTTGAACCTTTGACTACTATTATAGTAGCTGTAATAGCTTTTTGCTTTGCAGCAGGATTTACATGTATGTTCTTGAAAATTACTAAAGATGAAAAGGTCAAAATAGGAGATATCTTTGTAAATGGAAGAATTTATTTAAGAAGTTTTGGGTTTTATGTGTTAGAATCAATTGCTGTTTATATTTATTCTTTCATAATCACAATTATAGGAGCATTTTTATCATTTGGAGTTTTATTTACTAGTGGAGCAATTGAATATCTATCAAGTGATAGTATTGGAATAGGAACTATTATTTCTACTGGAATAACTCTAGTTCTTATAATACTTGTTCTTATGTTACCAGTTTATATATTGTTATTATATGTTTCTCAAGCTACTTTCTTAATTTGTGAAGATAAGGATAATATGGGCGTATTTAAAGCAATAGGTGCTAGTTTAGATATGATGAAGGGAAATGTACTTAAATTATTTGTACTAAACCTTAGTTTTATAGGATGGTATATACTGTCAATATTTACTTTGGGAATAGGTCTATTATGGCTAATTCCATATGTAGGAGTTACTAACTGTAATTTCTATAGACAATTATTAAAAGAAAATCCAGATGTAGAGGATGTATTATTGGATAGAGAAAAATCTTACTCTATGTATTAAGATAGTTTTACATTTAAATAAAATATAGTTTTAATTAAATATTAATAAAATATAAATTTAATTAAACATAAATTTAATTAAACATTAAAGTATAACATTGACGAAACTGTCTTTTATAAGAATTTTTTTTAAAGGCAGTTTTTGTCATAAAAAAATAAATGGTTGACACAGTATAGACTACTGTGATAGTTTTTGATTATAGTAATGACTATTGTGATAACTATATTTGAGGAGCGATTTTATATGGAGATAAAATTATTTGATTCAGAACTTAAAGTAATGGAGGTTCTATGGGAGAGAGGAGAAAGTAAGGCTGGAGAGTTAGTAAAAATTTTAAAAGAAGAAACAGGATGGAATAGAAATACTACGTATACAGTTATAAAAAAATTAGTGTCAAAAGGTGCAATAGAGAGAATTGAGCCAAATTTTGTTTGTAAAGCTTTAATAAGCAAAGAAGAAGTACAAAAGCAGGAAACAGAAACTTTAATTAATAAAATGTTTGGAGGGTCTTCAGAAAAATTTCTTTCAGCTTTTATTAATAAAGAAAATCTTTCAAGTGATGATATTACAAAACTTAAACAGATTGTCGAAAAATTAAAGTGAGGTAAGATTTATGTTCATTAAATTGTTAGAAATGAGTTTTACTTCTGGAGTATTACTTTTAATTGTTATTTTTATAAGAGCATGTTTATTTAAAAAATTACCTAAAAAGGTATTTGTATTATTATGGTTGATTGTCTTATTCAAACTTCTAGTACCAGTAAGTTTAAATTCTGGTTTTAGTATTTATAGTATAATTGAATCGACTTTTGATGTAGAATTGAGTAGTACATCAGCTGAAGATTATACTCTTAAGAAAGCTAGTGACTCTATAGGTAAAAACAATTCTGACAAGTTTGAAATAATGTCTAGTATTGAAAATATTATGATTTTGGAAATGTTGGGCATTTTGTCTTTTATAGTTACTCTTATATTTAGTATATTTTTATGCTCTAAATATATTAAAATAATTAATCTTTTTAAAACTTCAATACATATAAAAAATCATGATTTTATTAAGAAATGGATATGTGAGAATAGGTGCTTTAGAAGATTTATTGTTTGTATATCTGAATTTACTAGGACGCCACTTACCTCTGGTATTTTAAAACCACGAATTATTTTGCCAAAGCAAATGGACTATGCCAACAATCAAACTTTAAACTTCGTTTTGACTCATGAAATGGTTCATATTAACAGCTTTGATAATATGTTGAAGTTGTTCATGCTTGTAGCTCTTGTTATTCACTGGTTTAATCCCTTAGTTTGGGTGATGTTTTTTTTAGTAAATAAAGATATAGAATTTAGTTGTGATGAAAAGGTTATGAATATAGTTGGTGAAGAATATAGAGCTGATTATGCAACTACACTGATAAGTCTGGCAGAAGAGAATAACCCATTTTCAATGCCAATTTACAATGGATTTGGAAAGACAAAGATAGAAGAGAGAATAGTCAATATTATGAAATTTAAAAAGTCAACTTATGTTACTTTTTTAGTTTCAACTGTATTGATTTGTGGGACGAGTCTTGTTTTTGCAACAGGAAATAAAGAGATTAATGAAGTCGAATCTTTTGATTTAACAAAAAATGAGCAAAGTAGTAAAAATAAATTTTCATTAGATAGTAAATCAACTGATTTATATTCTCCAAAAGTAGATTCAAATATTTCTTTTGGTAAATCTAAAAGTGATGGAGATGTTTCTTTTACCACAGCAAAAATATCTGTAAAAAAAGCAAGTGAATCTGAAGGTTATTATGAAGAAACATATATAAATAAACCAAGTAACTCTAAGAGTGAAGAAGAAATATCTGTAAATGAATTAAGTAAATTTAGTGATGATAAAGATATATCTTATGCTGATTCAACAGAATATTCAATTCAGAAAAGTGGTTATGATGAGGGTAGTTTAGTCATTTTAAGAAAAGGGAATTTGTTGTCAGTTAATAAAGTGCAGTATAAAACTTCTATAAAGTAACTATAAATCTTAGTAAAACAAAGGATTTAGAATTAAAATACTATCTCAAAATAATTAAGTTTATTTTGAGATAGTATTTTTTATTATAAAATTTTATAAAATGCTTGACACAGGTGTGACTATTGTGATAGTCTAAAGGTGTAGTTAATAACTATTGCAATAGTCACTATCAACTACACTACCCAAATAAATCTCTAAGAAAGGAAGAGTGATTATGAAAATAAGAAAATCCCTTATAAGCACAATGATGGCATCTGCTATAGTATTAGGAGGAACAGGAGCAGTATTTGCAAGTGGAAATGATTCATCTAATATTGCTTTACCTGAACTTAAATCTCTAATAAAATCAGGAATAACTGACCCTGCTGAATTAGAAAAGTATGGAGTTGAGCATTATACTTATGAAGAATATGCTAAACATATTCAAGAATTAAAAGACTATGCTAAAGACCCTAACGCAGTTAAAGATGTAAGTCAAAAAGACCTTGAAGAAACAATTAAGAAAATGGAACAAGAATTAGAAAAGATAAAAACTGAAGGATTAAAAATTATGAAGCCCATTACTATAGAAAATGAAGATGGGTCTCAACTTTCAATTGCTTATAATTATGCAGCAATTGACTAGTGCTAAATACAATCTCTAAGATATCTTAAAATCCTAAGTAAGCATGATTAAATACATTTGGCTACTGTGATGATACAAACATGTAGTTGATGATTATTTAAATAATTATCAACTATACTACCAAAACAACACTTAAGCTTGTTAAAATGAAGTAAGAAGAGTATTAAAAAATTTAGACAAATGTGATTAAACATATTGAGTGAGAGTAAAATCAATAAGACTCAAATAAGTAATAAAAAAGATACAGTCTAAGTTAAAAATACGTAAAATAAAAGTAAATCGAGTCAAAGTAAAAAGTATTAAACCCAATTTATAATGTTAACATTTTTTAATGTATGTTAAGAAATGTTAACATTATTTTTTTTATTCAAAATAATAATGTTAATATTCTGAAAATTCTAATGAAAATTAAATGTTATCTATTAGACTCATTAAAAGTTAAAGAAAATTATCAATTTAGTATTTTTAAGATTGGTTTAAAAAATTTTAAACTTCTTGGCATAGCAATTGCTTAATACATAAGGTAATAATATGATTTTAAATTTGTGGAGTAATTTTATTATTATTTATAAGGGGGGGGAGAGCACTTGCAACTATGAAAAATGCTTGAAATAATGCATAAGGTTATGGACTGTTTTATAGATAAAAAATATGAAGTTGAAAAGGGGATTAAGGTAACACTTAAAGATGTGGTAAATATTGTGGACTGGAATGCCTACCTTGGTTTTAGTGTTTTAAAAACTATACTATTTTTCTGGATACCGTGTCATACAATTGTATTCTTGTTCCCTGCTGAATATAGAGTAATTGCTTCTGCATTTGCATCTATAGCTTTAGGTCTAATCTTAGCTTTAGCTAATAAATCTAAAGTTGCAATTTAAGTTTATTGATGAAGAAAGAAGTATCATCTAAGCTAGGAATAATCTTTTAAAATAATATTATTTATATTTTAAATAAGAAGCAGTGCTTTAAATAAGGAGTAGTGTTTTAAATAAGAAGTGATATTTTAAATAAGAAATAGTGTTTTAAATGAAAAGTAACCTCTTCATTAAAGTAGCATTTTATTAGACCTAAAAATAAAGATAATATTTTAAAGAAATCTAAATTGCTAAGTTCTGCTTTTAAGAAGCTTAAAATCCCCCATTTAAAGTTTTAAGGTTCTAAAACAATAAGTTATAACTATAAAAATGGCTGTTAAGACTACAATACTTATAAGTAAAAATACTTATGGTATATTAGTTCATAACAGCCATTTTTATTTTAAATAAATAATTTTAGTCAATAATCTGAGTTTATAGCTTAAATCAAACCTTAAATTAAAGGATTTAAAGAAGCTATTCTAGTTGTAGCTACATAAACTCTAGATATTTCATACCATGTTTTAAAATCTACTACTCCGCTTTGAGGTAAACCAAAGATTCCTTGGAATATCCTAACAGCATTTTCTGTATCTGTTCCATATATACCATCTTCTCTCACTTTTGGTACAGCTGGATAAGAGTTAGATATAGCATTTAACTGATTTTGTATAGTTCTAACATATTGTCCAGAAGAACCAACCTGTAGTGTAGTACCAGGGAATGATACTGGTACACCACTTACTATAGGTGCTCTTTCAAATATTATTTCATCTCCATAGAAATATCTTAGTATACTTTCATAATCGTATCCTTGGTCACCTAAGTCCTTACTACCCCATTGAGTCATTTGGTCAGGACATTGAGATTTCTGTCCATCACAGTATTGTGCTAATAGTGGCTGTCTTGATGTAGGAGGTCTTTTTATAAATGTATTGAATATAGCATCTACAACTACGTTAATTGGTTCAAATAAGTTTCTATTATTTATAAATTTATGGTCGTATGCTGTTGTTGAGGTTATTGTAAAATTATATCCTTTATTTCTATACCATTCAGTGAAGACTCTATTTAAAGTAAATGATATTATAGCTATTACATTTGCATAGATTGTCTGCTCAGGCCAAGTTGAATATATTTCAGATGATGCTATATTTTTAATGTACTCTTTGAATGGAATCCAATAGTTTGGAGCTGATGAATCTTCTGGTAAACCATCATGAACTACTATAAATTCAGGCACTACAGGGTTATCTAATACAACGAAACCAGTAGGAGGTGGTAATGGTTTTAAGTTACTTTCTGGAATCTTAGGAGGATAAGTACCATATAAAGTATGTTCTCCTATGTCAAAAATCAACTCGCTTTGTCTTGAGAAAGAACGCTTACTTCTTGTTCTAGGAGACATGGGAACTCCCTGTCTTGCTTCAATTGTAGCTAACAACTGTGTTCCTTCTATGACAACTGTTTCATATCCATCTGCTATGGCTTCTACTATATACTGGCTGTAAGGTCTAACATCAGATGGCTGTAGAGAGTAATCTACATCTGGTGCTGGTAATACTAACCCAGTCACTTGACCAGATTCATTACTTCTTAGGTTTTGGTATAAAGTTGAAGAGCTTTGGCTACCATTAGACATTGAATATATATTTACTACTGCATTTTGAATGGGTCTATTGTTAGTAGCGTCGATTATGCTTACTGTTAAGAAACCATCTTGCATCAAATCACCCTTTCTTTAAATGAATTTAGTTCCCTTATATTTCAAGATATGAATATAGCTTGAGATTTGTTAAATAATATAGATATAAATTTAAATTTTTTTAAGTATTTTAGTATATTTGTATTTAAGTAATTTAAAATAATTTAATGTATATTTTAGGGTGTATTTAAAACAAAATAAGCTAAAAATAAGTAGATGATATAAATCAGAAATGAATTAAAATTTTGAAAGGAAAATAATCTATGAAGCTGGATTTATTTTTATTATCAATAGTTCCTATATTGATAGGTATGTTTTGGATAAGGTCTAAAGATAGATATTGTAGAGAACCTCTAATTCATTTAATTAAATTTTTTTTAATAGGTGCTTTTCTAAGTGTTATAATTATACTTTTAGAAAATTTACTGATAAAGGTTAATGTATTTGATGGATATTCAGAACTAATCTATGTATCATTTGTAGTTGCAGGACTTGTAGAAGAAGGTGTAAAAGCTCTGATACTAATTCCTGCACTAATCAAAGAAAAACATTTTACTGAAAAGCTAGATGGGATTATTTACTCTGTATTTTTAGCTTTGGGATTTGCAACAATTGAAAATATAGTTTATATTTTTTCTGAGAGTAGAAATCTAGCACTGCAAGTTGGTATTAATAGAGCAGTTATCTCTATACCAGCTCATGTAATGTTTGCAATTACTATGGGTTACTATATTTCTAAGTATAAATTTGAAAAAAACAAAAATAAAAGACGTGAGTATTTATTTATGGCTGTGCTACTTCCAATTTTATTACATGGAGTTTTTGATTTCATATTGATGATAGAATATAGATGGGCTATTATATTACTTATAGTTTATGTAATAATTTTGTGGAAGATAAATCTTGATAAACTTGAGAAATATATGAATCACTCTAAAAAAGTATTTTTCGGTAATCTTAAGAAAAAGAAATAAAACTTTAGAGAAAGGCATAAACAATTAAAAATAATAAATGACAAACAAGCGAAGCAGATTGAAGGGGGATTATAGATTTGACAAAGTTACCAAAAGAGTTTTTAGAAGATGTTGAAGAGATACTACAAGATGAATACGATGATTTTATAAAAAGTTATGAAGAAGATAAGACTACTGGTCTTAGAATAAATACACTAAAAATTGATAAGAAAAAACTATTCGATTTAGATTTATTTGAGTTGAGTCAAATACCATGGGCAGAAGAGGGTTTTTATTATGATGATAAAATTGATAGACCTGGTAGAAATCCACTGCATGAGGCTGGAGCATACTATTTGCAAGAACCTTCTGCCATGATTGTAATACCAAAGGCAGATATTAAAGAGGGTGAAAAAGTTCTCGACATGTGTGCTGCTCCTGGTGGAAAATCTACATATATACTCTCTAAACTAAATGACACAGGTCTATTGGTTTCTAATGAAATTAATGCTAGTAGAATTAAGGCTTTAGGGGAAAACCTAGAGCGATTTGGAGCGAGAAATTGTATTATAACAAATACTGATTCTAATAGCTTAAGAAAGACGTTTAATGGGTATTTTGATAAGGTAATTATAGATGCACCTTGTTCTGGGCAAGGTATGTTTAGAAAGGACGAGGTTGCCATATCAGATTGGAGCTATGCAAAGGTAGTAGAATGTCAATCCATTCAAAAAGAAATTATAAGAGATGGATATAAAATGTTAAAGAAGGATGGTATTTTAATTTACTCAACTTGTACTTTTTCAAGAGAAGAAAATGAGCATGTTATAAATGAATTTATTAGTGAATATCCATATGCAGAACTTATTGAGATGGAAAGATTATGGCCTCATAAGATAAAGGGAGAAGGACATTTTGTTGCTAAAATAAAAAAATCAGAAGAAGAAGAGTGCAATGTCAAAGAATTAAAAATAAAAAATTTAGATAAAGAAATAAAGGATTATAGGGAGTTTGAAAAGAAATTTTTAAAGGTTGATTTTTATAGTAATAAAAAAAATAAATTTTATTTAAGAGGAGAAAATTTGTACCTACTTCCTGAAATATATCCAGATACGAAAAAACTAAAAGTATTGAGATACGGTTTGCATTTAGGGGTTTTAAAGAAGAATAGATTTGAGCCTTCTCATGCACTATCTCATTATTTAAAAGTTGAAGATGTAAAAAATGTTGAAAACTTCAGTGTACAGAGTGAATCAATTCTTAAATACTTAAAAGGGGATGTTGTAAATTCTAATGAGAGTAGAGGATGGGTTTTGGTTTCGGTTGAAGGTATACCTTTAGGTTGGGGAAAAGAATCTGCTGGTGTAATTAAGAATCATTATCCTAAAGGTCTTAGAAAAGTATTTTAAACTAGTAGAAAAAAGAAGTATAATATTTATATTGTAAGTTTATGGTAGATTATTTTGCTATAGCTTGACTTATTATTTAACACAGAGGAGACGATTTTAGTGGGTGAAGCAGTTAAAAAAGAAGTTGTAGAATGGATAAAAGTGATTGTCATAGCTCTTGTTTTGGCATTTTTAATAACTCGTTTTATAGTGCCAACAATAGTCAAAGGAGAATCAATGTATCCTACACTAGTTGAACGTGATTACCTAATAGTTAATAGAATTGCGTACAAAGTAGGAGAGCCAAAATACAAAGATATAATAGTATTCAAAACCGACTTAACAGAGGAAAATGGAAAGAAAAAAGACTTAGTAAAAAGAGTTATCGGGGTTCCTGGTGACCATGTAAAAATACAAGACTCCAAGGTATATGTAAATGATAAATTGTTAGATGAGGTTTCCTATATACATAATAATCTCACTGATGGAGATATTGATATTGTAGTTCCAGAAGGAAAATTATTTGCTATGGGAGATAATAGAGAAAAAAGTTTAGATAGTAGATACGATGAGGTTGGATTGGTCGACGAGCATACCGTTTTAGGAAAAGTTCTAGTCAGATTGTATCCATTTTCTAAGATAGGGACTATTGACTAAACATATAAAATTTGGAGCAATCGCTGATTAACTGAAATCACCAGACCATGCACAATAGTTGTCTATATAAAAAGACAACACCTTATTTAGTAGACTTATCTAAAAGATAATGTTTAAGAAGCATTATCAATAAAGATAATATAACTATAAAGGAGAATTTGTGAATGAGTGAAACTATTAAAGAAGAGATTGTAGAGTGGATAAAAATAATTATTACTGCACTTTTTTTTGCATTTATTATAACTCGTTTTATAAAACCAACATTAGTAAATGGAGAATCAATGTACCCAACACTTAAATCACACGACTATTTGGTAGCAAACAGAATGACATATAAATTATCAGAACCAAAATGTGGAGATATAATGATATTTAAGACTGACTTATTACAAGAGAATGGAAGAAAAAAAGAGCTTGTAAAAAGGGTTATAGGCGTACCTGGTGACCATCTAAAGATTAAAGATTCTAAGGTTTATATAAATGGCAAGTTATTAAATGAAGTTTCATATATACATGATAATTATACTGAAGGCGATATTGATATGGTGATTCCTAAGGGAAAAGTATTTGCGATGGGAGACAATAGAGAAGTAAGTTTAGACAGTAGATATAAAGAAGTGGGATTAGTAGACGAAGAAAATATTAAAGGAAAAGTTATTTTAAGGGTATTTCCTTTTACAGATATAGGTATTTTTGAGTAGGTGATGTGTATGGCAGTTGGTATAGCATCCTTATTATTTAATATTGAGGATGCTTTAAATATTTGTAAAAGTATAAAGCAAATAACTCATTTAGAGATTGGAATTGACAATATATCTGAATGTGGAGATTTATGTAAATATAAAGATGTAATTTCTGAACTAGGATTATCTGTAGGGATACACTTTCCTATGGAGTTAAATACTTGCGAAAACATAGAATATATAAGAGATTCATGGATAAATTTTATTGAGAAGATAGAATTTGAGCTTAAAGGGTTTGATATAAGGTATTTTAACCTTCATTTGGGATATGTTATGACAAGTAGAGTTAAAAAGAATAGGGACAAATATTTAGAAAATAGTGTGGATTTTTTAGATAAATTAAATACAAATTCGTATGTATGTATAGAGAATACTTATTCAAAAGGTGGAGATTTTTCAAATATTGGAAATATATCCTACGATTTTGAATATATATTTAAGAGGATTAAAAATTCTAAGATTTGTTTTTGTTACGATACTGGACACTGTTTAATTGATGAGGATGATTATGTAAAGAACTTAAAGGATAAAATAAGACTGATACACTTAAGTGATAATGATGGTATCAATGATACACATATTGGTATAGGAAAAGGAATTTTATCTGAAGAGGGGATTAAAGAGGTCTTAAAATTAGATGCAGAATATTTAGTATTAGAAATAAATTACGAAGACATTGAAGATACTATAAGTAAATTGAATCATATTGTAGGAGAGGGTTAAATACCTCTCTTTAACTTGTTGATATGCCTCATTGATTAAAATTTATATTCATCAAAAGGAAGGAGAGATGTTGAAGTGAAAAAAATAAATTTAAAAATAGACGGAAAAGATAAGGAATATTCATTGGAAGAAAATTCACTTGGAATAAGACTGGGTGATATAGCAAAAGAATTCTGTGATGAGCATAAGGGTTATATAACACTTGCAGTTGTAGACAATAAATTGAAAGAGCTAAACTGTAGAGTGAAGAAGGATTGTGAGATAAATTTTTTAGATACTACTAACGAAGATGGAGAGAGAGTTTACTTTAGAGTCATGTCATTTGTATTTGTAATGGCTTGTAGAGAGATATTCTGGAATAGCAGAGTTACAATAGAACATTCACTATCTGATGGGCTATACTGTGAGGTTCATATAGATAGAAAACTTGAAGAAGTGGATGTTGAAAATATAAAAAACAAGATGAAAGAGATAGTAAATAACGATTATGTTATAGAGAAGATTGAAGTTACAAGAAACGAGGCCATTTCTATATTTGAAAACAATGAAATGTATGAAAAGGCAGAGCTTTTAAAATACAAAGAGTATGATAGTACTAAAGTATATAAGTGTAGAAACTATATAGACCATTTTTATGGATATATGTTACCATCAACTGGTTATATAAAATCATTTGATATTAAGCTTTACAATGGAGGTGTTATAATTTTAGGTCCTAGTGAAGAAGATAAGACTCTTCCTATGAAATTTGTACTTCAACCTAAGCTATCAAGTGTATATTATGAAGCAGAAGAATGGTCAAGACTTATGGGAATTGATAAGGTAGTATCTCTTAACAAGATAATAGAAAACAATGAGTATGGAGATATAATAAGAACTTTTGAAGCATTGCATGAAAAGAAATTATCTCAAATAGCAGACATGATAAAAGACAACAATAAGAGAGTAGTTTTAATAGCAGCTCCATCTTCATCTGGAAAAACGAGTTTTGCTCACAGATTATCAATACATCTTAGAGTGAATAATTTAAGTCCTATTTCGATTTCTTTAGATGACTATTTTATAGATAGAAAGCATACTCCTTTAGATGAATATGGAAATTATGATTTTGAATCAATTTATGCTATAGATTTAGATAAATTTAATTTAGACTTAAAGAGACTTTTAGCAGGTGAAGAAATTGATGCTATAAGATTCAATTTCAAAGAAGGTAAGAGAGAATATACTGGCAAAAAAATAAAGATAGACTCAAATCAACCAATTATATTAGAAGGTATACATGGGCTAAATCCTATTTTAACATCATCTATACCAGATGAAGATAAATTCAAGATATACATAAGCGCCCTTACTCAAATAAATTTAGATGACCATAATAGAATTCCTACTGCTGATTTGAGAATGATAAGAAGAATTGTTAGAGACTATAATTTTAGAGGATATAGTGCTGATAATACTATCTTACAATGGGCATCAGTTAGAAGAGGAGAAAAGAAGAATATATTCCCATACCAAGAAGAGGCAGATGCTATATTTAACTCTGCTTGTGTATATGAATTGGCAGTTTTAAAACGATTTGCGAAACCTTTGTTGGAAGAGATAAAAGAGGATAATCCTGCTCACATTGAAGCGACTAGATTGCTAAAGTTTTTACAGTATTTTGTTGAATTAGATGATACTTCTGATATACCAGGTATTTCAATTCTTAGGGAATTTATTGGAGGAAGTAAAATAGTTGATTAATATATGTGTGATAGGTTATTTTACAAAGATTAAATAGCATAGCAAGTAGTGTGATTAGCATATGTGAAGTATATTAAGTATTAATTGGAGAATTAAATTAATACAGATTTTAAAGTTTGAGTTGATATATAAAAAGGCTTGTTTTATACTTTTGTATGAACCAAGCTTTTTATTTTAAATTTTACTTTCTATTTAATATTTTTGTTAACTTATGTGATTACTCTTTAAAAGAGTAAAAGTTACTAAATTATTAAACTATTTAAATTGTTTGAAAAATGAATTGATTCTTGTAGAAAATAGTTTTAAAGTATAATTTTTTTTAACACTGTTTTATTATACTATAAATCTGTGCTAAAATAGAATATATAACATAATATAAGAGGTGCCTATGAATACGTTAGATGAGACATTATTAAAAGAAATTATAAGTTCTAATAAGAAGTATACTAATTATGGACAAGTCGCTAGTTACATACCAGAATTAAAAAACGCTAGAAGAAATGATTTAGGAATTTGTATTATAGATAGCGAAAATAATCTTTATAGTGCTGGAAACTGTAGCACAAAGTTTACTATACAAAGTATTTCAAAACCTATTGTGCTTGCTATGGCACTTATGGACAATGATTGGGAAGACGTTTTTTCAAACGTTGGAATGGAGCCAAGTGGAGACCCATTTAATTCGATAATGAAACTTGAAATTAATGACACAAAAAAACCCTGTAATCCAATGATAAATGCAGGGGCTATAGTAACTACTTCTCTTATAAATGGGAGCTGTTTGGAAGAAAAAGAAGAAAGAATGCTTAGTTTTTTTAGAAAATTAGCAAAGAATGATAATATAGGAATAAATTATGATGTCTATAAGTCTGAAAAAATGACTGGTGATAGAAACAAAGCAATGGCTTACTTATTGAAAAGTGATGGATTTATCAGAGGTAATGTAGAAGATGTTTTAGACCTTTATTTTAAACAATGCTCAATTGAAATAGATTCTGTAGATTTGGCTAGAATTGGCGTAAATCTTGCTAATTATGGCGTGGATATAGAAAATGGTGAGCATTTAATGAGTGAAATGGTTTCTAGAATTGTCAAAACATTTATGATGACTTGTGGAATGTATGATGCTTCTGGGGAATTTGCTATTAAAGTTGGAATTCCTGCAAAATCTGGAGTTGGAGGTGGTATAATGGCTTCTGTGCCAGGGCGTATGGGTATTGGTGTTTATGGACCTGCACTTGACAAAAAAGGAAACAGCGTCGCAGGAGTTAAGGTTTTAGAGGAGTTGTCAAATAAACTCAAATTAAATATTTTTTAAAATTTTAAGAAAGGATTTTTTTGACAACAACATATAATTTAATATATAATTAAATTGTAAAGAAGTATGAATTAAATAAATTTTTTAGGAGGGGTCAATGAAAGAGGTATTGGTATTACGAGATTTGGAGTGCATAAAGGCTATTGCTCATCCACGTAGAATAGATATTCTAAAAGCATTTGACAAATCGCCATTGTCAGCAAAACAATTATCTCAATTATTGGAAGAACCTCATGCAAAAATAAACTACCATATAAAAATGTTATACAAAGTTGGTATTTTAGAATTAGTTGAGGAAAAGATAAAGTCGGGGATTGTGGAAAAATACTATTATCCAAGTGCAAAAAATGTGGTTATAGGGAATAGGATACTTAATTTTTCTTTAGACAATGGGGAAGAAAAAGAAGAATTGTACATATCAAAATTTGAAAATATGAGTGAAGTTTTTTATAAGGCAGCAGAGGAAGATGTTTTAGAAAATGAAAATATAGTTGATTATCATGATATTTCTCTTACTCATGATGAATTAGTTGAACTTAGTGACACTATGAAGTCAAAGATAGATGAAATTTTAAATAAAAGACAACACAATGTTGAAGGTTCTAAGTATGATATAGCTATGGTTGTGATTCCTACACTTGAGGAAGAATGTCCTAGTTAGAACTATTAATTATGGATTAATTAAAAACATAAGATTAGAGATTGAACATCAAAATTTACTTAATAATCAAAAAATAGTTTTTGGTATGATTTGGTATGAGTAAATAATGATTTTTAATCTCTATTTTTTTGTCTCCATATACCTATTGTATTTGTAAGAGAGATATAATATATAGGCTATGTTAGCCCTCTTCGTGATAAATATGGCATAAAAACAACCACACCTTAGACTTTTCAATACATTGAATTCTAAGATGTGGTTACTTCTATAACTTACTATAAATTGTTCGTAATATATTAATATTGTGAATTTCTACACTAATTTTTCTATTTTATATACTTTCTAGTATTACCCATACAAGTTGCCTTTGTTGATTATTAGGTGTACCGTTATATGTACCGTCATACACAAAGTTTACTTTGATGTTATTTTCATTATCTACATACTTATGAGATTTTAGTCCTTGCTCTTTATCATACCAGTATTCTTTATAATTAGTTCCTAATATATCTGTAATTTGGTCAATATCTTTAAATTTATTTTCTTTACCTATTGATAAAAGATTATACTCTAAAATATTTAACCATATTTTATCTACATAATTATTGGTATTTGTTTTAATTTGCAACTCTTTAAACTCATAATTATATTCATTGTCAATCTCATCTTTTGCTTCATATTTCGATAAATCCAACGTATAGATAGATTGTCCTAATGATATATTATCTATTTTGATACTATTCAAATCTGTACCTTCTACAGATGTACAACCTATAAGCATTAATAATGCCATACTAATTATTGCTAAATATATTTTCTTCATATTGATATCCCCTATAATTTAATTAAATAAAGTTCACTTCGCATTATATAACAATTGCGAACTTGATTATATTATACAAAATATTCAATTATTTTCCAATTACAAAATGGTTTCATTGATTTGAAGTAAAGTTCCTTATTTTAGGTTAACTCAATGAATCTATTTCTAATAGTGGCTCTAGTTACATATGTATCTTTAGTAGCTACATTCACTAGCATATCTTTAATTCGGTCACCCTTTTTATTCTTCTTACTTAGTTGGAGAAATTTAAACCAAGCCAAATAAATTGTTTATATATTTTGTAGATACACCATTAAAAGGCATTAATCATCTCTTAAAGCTACTATGAAGAGCATTTATATGCTGTAAATGGTAAACACTATCTATCATTGATTTTCCTCTAGGAACTTGCTTTAATTCTATGTTCAACTTGTCTTTTATTTCTACATATGATTTATGTGAATCTACACAAAAAGTAGCCTCTTCACATATTTTATTGTCAAAGAAGTCAACTATTTGATTTGTTGTAATTCTACCATTACAAACTGCACCCATAATGATATTTCCTTTTCTATCAATTGCTGTCTCTATACAAATCTGCTCTTTTGATATTCCTCTTTTCTTCTTATCATTTTTACCTTTACCTCTTTTTCTAGGGTTTCTAGGCATTACAAATGTAGTACTTTTAGAATGATTTCCTTTAAAAGACTCTTTAATAAAGCATTCGTCAACTTCAACTATACCTTCAACTTTATCATTTTTTAATGATAGATTGATTACATCAAGTATCCTATGACGCATGTAGAAAGACGTTTTAACACCTACACCGACTTCTTCAGCACATTTTCTTATAGAAAGTCCTAATATCATTAATTCACAGTATTTTAGCCATTTATCTAAGCCTAATTTTGTATTAGAGAATGGAGACATAGTAAACTCATCAAAACTTGTGCGACAACGTTTACAGATATATCTTTGTCTTCCGTTAGATTTACCGTTTTTATTTACATCCTTACATTGACATTTTGGACATTCGTATCCCTTGGAAAATCTACTTTCTTTAACATTATCTCTAATTTCAGAAGAATTAAATAAAGTACTTAATACTTCTTGTGCTACTGAAATTAACTCTGTAAGTTCATTCTTTTTTAAATCTTTTATCATAGCTTTTATATCTATTTTTGGCATAATATTAGGTATCCTTCCTGCAAATTAATTGAAATATAGTTTATATCTAAATTATAGCCTATTTTAGATATAATTAATCACGAAGTTAGCTAACATAGCCAATATATAAAATGTATACACTATCTAAGAAGTGCTTAGATAATGTATATAAAGTATGTAAGATTATAATATTTGAAATTTATTAAAATGGGTATAATTAAACTGTAAATATTAAAAGTTAATGTAAATGGTAGAAATATATTAAAAAAGGATTTAGATTAGTGCAAAAGCACTATCAAATAGGAATATCCATCTTCAAATGTTGATTTAAGGTAGTTAAGGTGGAGTAGTTCAAAATTAAAATTGAGTACAAGTTGGAGTACAAATAAAGGAGATAAATATGATTAAATTAGGAACACATCTTTCAATAGCAAAGGGATTTGCCAAGGCAGCTGAGACAGCTGTATATATTGATGCAAATACATTTCAATTTTTTAGTAGAAACCCAAGAGGAGGAAATGCTAAAGAATTTGATGAAAAAGATATAGCTAAATTTCAAGAGATTAGAAAGACAAATAATTTTGCACCACTACTTGCACATGCTCCATATACTATGAATTTAGGTGGCACAAAGGATGATGTATACGAATTTGCAACAAGAGTGATAGATGAGGATATAAGAAGGATGGACTCATTAGGAATTGAATACATGTGCTTTCATCCAGGCAGTCATGTAGGTGGTGGAGTAGATTTTGGTATAGATAGGATAGTAAAAGGATTGAATAATGCAATTAAGGGTGATGAAAATATAACCATACTTCTTGAAACTATGTCAGGAAAAGGTACTGAAATAGGCTTTAAGTTTGAGCAATTAAAAAGTATAATAGATAAAATTGAACACAAAGAAAAAATAGGTGTGTGTCTTGATACATGTCACATTTTTTCAGCTGGTTATGATATAGTGAATGATTTGGATGGAGTCTTAGAGGAATTTGATAAGGTCATAGGTATAGACAGATTGAAAACTGTTCATCTAAATGATAGTATGATGCCATTTGGAGATAAAAAAGACAGACATGCTCCTATAGGGGAAGGGAAAATAGGATTAAAAGCATTGATTGATTTTATGGAACATCCTAGTCTAAAACACTTACCATTTTTCTTAGAAACTCCTTTTGATGATGAAGGTCACAAGAGAGAGATTAAGATGATAAAAGAAATACTATCTAGTAAATAAAACTTTATTAAAGATAAGTGAAATACTCCACCCTCAACGTAATTAGGGTGGAAATACAATAATGAAATATACCAATTTAAATTAAATGGATAGGAACAATATAAATTGTATACAAATGAACTGGATATAAAGTATGATTATATTATGAATAGTATGTAAATATATTGCAAAGATTCTCATAATTTGTTGTATAATTAAAGGTAACATATTTATATTATATAAAAATTAATTAAAAGTTAGGTGGGGAAAGATATGAGAAATTTAGGCAATACAAATATGAAAATAAAGAGAGTTGGTTTTGGGGGAATTCCTATACAAAGGATTACTCAAGATGATACTAACTTAGTTATAAATGAGTTAGAAAAACAAGGAATAAACTTTATTGACAGTGCAAGAGGGTACACAATAAGTGAGGAAGCAATTGGAATTGCTATTGAAGGAAAAAGAGATAAATTTTTCTTAGCTACTAAAAGTATGTCTAGAGATTATGATTCAATGAAGAGAGATGTTGAGATAAGTCTAAACAATTTTAAAACTGATTTTATAGATTTATATCAATTCCATAATGTTAAAGAAGAGGAATATGATAATCTTTTTAAGGATAAAATGGCTTATAGTGCCCTTTTAGAGGCAAAAGAGCAAGGTAAGATAAAGCACATTGGTATAACTAGTCACAATCTAAAGACTATAGAAAAAGCTATAGAAGATGGAAAATTTGACACTATACAATTTCCTTATAATATAGTTGAAGAGCAAGCAGATGAAGTATTTAAAAAAGCTCATGAAAAAGGCATTGGGATAATAGTAATGAAACCTCTAGCTGGAGGAGCTTTAGATAATGCTAAATTGGCTATTAAGTATATACTATCTAAAGATTATATAGATGTAGTTATACCAGGTATGGAGAGTGTTGAACAGGTTAGACAAAATGTCTCTGTACTTGAAAATCTTGTACTAGATGAAAAAGATAATAAGGAAATTGAAGAAATAAGAAATTCTTTAGGTAAAAAATTCTGTAGAAGATGTGAATATTGTATGCCTTGTGCTGTAGGAATAAATATACCATTGAGCTTTTTATGTGAAGGTTATTATACTAGATATGGATTAAAAGAGTGGGCTAAAGAAAAGTATGAGGTTATGGATGTTAAACCTACTGAGTGTATTGACTGTGGGCTTTGTGAGAGCCGATGTCCATATGAACTTCCTATAAGAGAAATGCTAAAGACTGTTGTCGAAAAGCTAGGATAGATTTTATTTATTGAAATCGGTGTAGTAAATTTACTCCGATTTCTTTTTATTGGATATAGTCTTATATACAAATATTAAATTTACATAGTTACAGGTATTATATAAATTTAATATTTGTTTAATATTTGTGTGAGGATAGATATAACACAATTATTATTGTTGTATTAGCATAGTTTCAGATACTAGAGCATCAATATAATGTCAAATAACACATGAAATCTTTATTTTTCAAAGATATTATAGGATATATCATATTTAGATACTGGATAAAGTTCAATTTCAACCCTAGGGTTATCCTTATCTATAAAATCAAATAAAAGTACTGGTTTAAGCTGTTTATCATTTTTTATTATTCCACTTTTTTCAATACCATCACAAATACTCTTTGGATAATTATGTAAATCCCCCATTCTCTTGTTTGGGAAGAATAATTTTAAGACTGTTATTAGATTTTCTTCGACAGTTTCTCCTTGATACTGTTGGTTTATAAAACCTGCAATCATGTTTTCGTATGCAAGATACTTAGAATATTTTCCCTTTGAAGGCATCCATGCTTGACCATTTATATTATGAAGCTTAAAATTAGATTTACTAATAGGTCTACCTGGAATTGTTATTTTAATCAAATTGTTCACCATCCTTATACATTATTTATTATAATCTGTATATGATTTAAAATCAAATTCTTGTTTAAAGTGTTTTTACAAAGTTACTTTGTAAACTTTTCTACTTTAGGTATGGTAATATAAGACAAGTGTTTTATCTACGAATTTTAAAATCTGCTATAATGCTATATATACCTACATTAGACCTTCATAACACTAATGAATGTAAACTTAGTGGAGAGAATAAAAATAGGACTGTATAAGTCGAGTAAAGACTTAATAATAAACATTGATGTAAATGGAATTGGATAAATTTGCTTGAATTATTTTTGTTTAGTTTTCTTAATAAACAATAATGTTAATGGAGTATTAAATATAATAAAAAATCTTCTTATTTTATTTATAGGGAGAATGTCAAAATATAATTAATAATATTTGAAGTTTTAGAGCCTAGATTAAATAAGTTAAAAAGCTTAGAAAGATTAAATAGATTAAAAAGGAATAATTTTATGAATAATAAGGAATTAAAAGAATTTTGTAATTTGATAGGATTAAAATGTGTAGGGATAGCTGGTGTAGATAAGTATGATAATCTGAAAAAGATACTTGAAGATAGACATCAAAAAGATTATTTGACTGGTATGGAAGAGGTAATCATTGAAAACAGAATTAACCCAAGAAATATAATGGAAGATGCTAATTCTATAATAGTGTGTGCATTTCCATATCATATAAATAGACAAGAAAAGAATGAAAATTCAAATTTATCAAGATATTGTCACGGTAAGGATTATCATATTGTAGTAAAGGACTTTTTACAACAAATTTGTGATTATATTTCTGAAAAAGTAATAGATTTTGAATATAAGATATTTGCTGATAATGGACCATTAGTTGACAGGTATTTAGCTTATTTATCAGGAATAGGATATTTTGGAATAAATAACAATATCATAACTGATGAATATGGTTCTTATGTATTTATAGGGTATATAGTAAATAATTATAAGTTTGAAGAAGATAAACCACTAGAAAAAAGTTGTTTTAAATGTGGTAAGTGTGTAAAATATTGTCCGGGAAATGCTATATTGGGAAATTATGATATGAATCCTAAGAAATGTTTATCATATATAACTCAAAAAAAAGGAGATTTGTCAAAGGAAGAAAAAGATGTTTTAAAGAATAGCAAAAAGATATTTGGGTGCGATATTTGTCAAGAAGTGTGTCCGCATAATGTTGAAATACCAACAACTCACATTTTGGAATTTAAAGAAAATATAATAGATTATTTGGATTATGATGAGGTACAAAATATTTCAAATAAAGAATTTAAAAGAATATATGGGGATAGAGCTTTTAGTTGGAGGGGGAAAAATATAATAAAGAGAAATATGGAAATAATTTTAGATAAGTATGATGACTAATAATAAGAGTCTGTTTCATATACTTTAATGTGTATTTACTTTAACACTTGTTGTGTAAAAGTCATATTATATCATTAAAGTTAAATATGGGGAGGCGGGGGAATATTGAAATATAATAATACATCTGAAATAAATCCACTAGATTGTATACTGGGTCAAGAAAGAGCTGTAGAAGCTATGGAGTTAGGTTTAAAAATAAATAATCCAGCATACAACATATATATATCTGGTGAATCTGGAACTGGCAAAAGTACCTATGCTTTAAAGGTTTTGAATGAATATGCATCCCAAAAAAATACGCATAAAGACTGGTGCTATATATATAATTTTGAAAACCCTAGAGAACCTATTATAGTTGAGTTAGAAAAGGGGTTTGGAAAAGAACTTAAGAAAGATATGGAGAAATTAATTGAAAGCCTTTTAGAAGATTTTAAAAATGCATTTGAAAGTGAAAGTTTTGAAATAGAAAAAAATAAACTTTTGGACGAATATGAGATAGAAAAAGATATGCTTTTAAAACAAATCAAGAAATATGGAGAAGAAAAAGGATTTAAATTAAAACAAAGCAAAATGGGAATAGTTTTTATTCCTTTGAAAGAAGAGGAAGAAGAAAGCGACGCATCTGATGAAGAGTTTTACAAAGCTAAAAGAGAACTAGAAAATATGGCAATACAGGTCGTATATAAAATTAGAAACTTAGAAGAAATAGCTGAAAAAGCAGTGTTAGATCTTGAAGAAGAGATAGCTAAGCTTGTAGTAGAACCTCATATTAAGACACTGCGTGAAAAATATGAAAATTATGATAAAATTCAAGTTTATCTGGAAAATATAAAGAAAGACATAATAGAATATATGTACTTATTTTATTTAGATGAAGATGAATTAAAAGATAAGTATGATAAAGAACATTTTATTAAATACAAAATTAACCTATTTGTAGACAATGGAAGTTCAAAAAATAAAGAATCAGCACCTGTTGTAGTAGAGATAAATCCAAGTCCAGCAAATCTATTTGGAAAAGCAGAATATGATTATGCAAATGGAAATATAAAGACTGATTTCACGAAGTTATTATCAGGAGCATTTCATAGGGCTAATGGTGGTTATTTAGTAATTTACGCAGACCAACTACTAAAATATACAATGTCTTGGGAAATTCTTAAAAAGACTTTGCAGACAAAAAAAGTAATACTTGAAACACAGACAGCAATTAAACCAGAAAATATGCCACTAGATGTTAAATTAGTATTGATTGGAAGCCATTATATATATGATATTTTGTATAGATACGATGAAGATTTTGAAAAATATTTTAAAGTATTTGTAGATTTTGATAGCGAAATGGATAAGAATGAAAACAATGAAGAGGGAATAGCCAGATTTATAGCATCTCAATGTAATAAGAATAATTTAAGACATTTTACTAAATCAGCAGTTGAAGAGGTTGTTAAATTCAGTACTAGATTATCAGGTGATTTAGAAAAACTATCAACTAAGTTTAATAAAATAATGGAAGTTGTAATAGAAGGAAGTGCTTATGCAGAGTTTAGGGATTCAGAGTATACAGAGCAGTGCGATGTTAAAAAAGCAATAAATGAAAAGAGAAAAAGAATTAATAGAGTGGAAACACATATGGATGAATCAATTAAAAATGGCTTTACTTTAATAGAAACAGAGGGAAGAAAGGTTGGAGTAATAAATGGTCTGTCAGTCTTAAGTACAGGAGAATACTCTTTTGGTAGAGTTTCAAGGATTACAGCAACCACTAGCCCAGGAAGTAAAGGCATAGTGAATATAGAAAGAGAAGTAAATATGAGTGGCTCTATACATAACAAAGGAGTGCTTATATTAGGGGGCTATCTTTCAGAGAACTTTGCACAGGATTTACTATTGTCATTAAATGCATATGTTTGTTTTGAACAAAATTATGGTGGGATAGATGGAGATAGTGCGTCTTCTGCAGAATTATATGTATTATTATCCTCTCTTGGTGGAGTACCAATTAAACAAAATATTGCTGTTACAGGTTCTATAAATCAAAAGGGCGATATACAAGTAGTTGGTGGTATAAGTGAAAAGATAGAAGGCTTTTATTCTATATGTAAAACTAAAGGGTTAAATGGTGAGCAAGGTGTCATAATTCCTAAGAAAAATCAAAGAAATCTCGTTTTATCAGATGAAGTTAATGATGCAGTGCGAGATGGAAAATTTAAGATATATACAGTTGAAAGAGTGGAAGAAGCTATAGAGATATTGACAGATGTTAAATTTGAAGAAATAAAGAAATTAGTAAAAGAAAAATTAATATCATTCAGTAAAATACAAACTTTGTCAAAAGAATAAGTTTATTATAGAATTTACTGGGTATTTATGTATAATAAAAAGCAAGAACTTTAATAGGTTTTTGCTTTTTTTGTGAAATATATATATATTAAATTTTTATTTTGTATGTTTTATATATTGATGTTTATTTTTTGTTGATATAATTAAACTATGTATAAATAGCGTTTTATAAATTCGTATTTTAAAGGGGGATACTTATGAAAAATGTAAATCTAAAAGAGATAAATGAAAAAGATGTAAATAAGATTTTAGATGAGTTAGAAAAATTGTACCCAGATGCTAAATGTGAGTTAAATTATGGGACAGCCTTTGAGCTTTTAATAGCAACTATTTTATCAGCACAATGTACTGATGTAAGAGTAAATAAAGTTACTTCAGAATTGTTTAAAAAGTATAATACAGCAAGAGATTTTGCTGATTTGAGTATTGAGGAAATTAGTAAGGAGATAAAGAGTTGTGGTCTTTACAAAAGTAAATCTCAAAAAATAAAGGATACATCTGAACAGCTATGTGAATTATATGATGGTGAAGTACCTGATAGCTTAGAAAAGCTTATAAAACTACCTGGTGTTGGAAGAAAGACGGCGGGAGTTGTACTTAGTAATGCCTTTAATCATCCAGCAATAGCAGTAGATACTCATGTATTTAGAGTTAGTAATAGAATTGGAATAGTGGATGAGCCAAATCCTCAAAAAACAGAATTTGCACTTATGGAAGCTATACCAAAAGAAAGATGGTCACATTCACATCATGTATTAATTTTTCATGGAAGAAGAATGTGTAAAGCTAGGAATCCAGAATGTAAAAACTGCCCAATAAAAGAAGATTGTAATTATTATAAAGAACTTAATGAAACGAAATAACTTTTAGAAAGTAATTTGTGTAAGAGGAATTTTCTGATATAATAATACTTGTGAAAATGTTAGATAAAAAACTATTATATATTTAGATAAAAATTATTATATATAATGAAATAAAAATTATTATTAACATTATATAAATAGTATAATATTATTGTTATTCTGTTTATAAAATAAAATTTAATAAATAAGAGCGATACTTAGGGAGGATTAAAATGTCATTGAATATAGTATTAGTAGAACCAGAAATACCTCAAAATACAGGAAATATAATAAGAACATGTGCAGCAACAGGTTCAACTTTACATTTAGTAAAGCCACTAGGTTTTTCATTGGATGACAAACATCTAAAAAGATGTGGGCTTGACTATTGGGATATAGCTGATATACAATATTACGATAGCTTTGAAGAATTACAAGAAAAGTATCCAGACAGTAAATACTTTTTTTCTACAACAAAGGCTAAACAGTCACATTCGGATGTGAAATATGAAGAAAATTGTTTTATAGTATTTGGTAAAGAAACAAAGGGATTGCCAGAGCCTTTGTTGAAAGCAAATATGGATACTTGTATTAGAGTACCTATGTTGGATGTTGAAAAAGCTAGGTCATTAAATTTATCAAATTCAGTTGCTATTGTAGTATACGAGGCTTTAAGACAAATAGGATACCCTAATATGAGGTAGTTTAACAAGCCTAAATGAGAAAGGAGCATACTTAATGAAAAATCTAAAGATAATCTGTGACAGTTTATCGGACGTGCCAAAAGATTTGCTAGATAAATATGATATAGATATTGTTTCATTAACAGTTATATTGGAGGGAAAAGACTACAAGGATAGAATTGATATATCTGGAGATGAATTTTATAAAAGGCTTAGAGAAGAAAATGTATATCCAAAAACTTCTCAAGCTACTTATGCCCAATTTAAGGAAATTTTTGAGAAATATATAAATGAAGGTAGAGAAATACTTTATATAGCAGGTTCTGCCACAGCTACAGGGACATATCAAAGTGCTGTAATGGCAAAAAATGATGTAGAAGGTAAAATATATACATACGATTCTAACTTGCTTTGTATGGGAACTGGTTTACTTGTTATAAAAGCAGGAGAACTTGCAAGTGAAGGAAAGTCTATTGATGAAATATTGACTGTTTTAGATGAGTTAAAAGAGAAAGCTTTTGTTATATTTTCAGTAGATACACTAGAATATTTACAAAAGGGAGGAAGAATATCATCTACTAAGGCAGCAATAGGAAGTATATTAAATATAAAACCGATTCTTGAAATAAAAGATGGACTAGTTTCGCAAATATCTCAAGTAAGAGGAAAAAAGAATGTAATTTCTAAGATGATGGAATTGATAAAATCAAATTGTGGGGATGATTTATCAGACCAAATTGTGTATATAGGATATAGTGATGATTTTAAGGAAAAAGAACAATTATCTAAGGTTATGGAAGATGAATTAAGACCTAAAGAAATTAGATTTTTCCAAATTGGTGTGTGTATAGGTGCACATGCTGGTCCTGGTGTTACTGGTATCATATGTCTAAAAAATAAATAATATATTTTTGAATAGTAATTATTTATTTTTTTATTAAATTAATATAATATATTAAATATTGATATGCTAAATTGGATTTATTTTTGATAAAATTAAGTGTTGATATATTAGGTTTAGTTTTTAGGGAAGTGTGTAAATAGATAAGAATCTATTGCACACTTTTTTATAGTAAGATTTATTAAAAAAATTTCAAAATATGCTTGCAAATTGTATATAAAAAATTTATAAATAAGATGTAAAAGTAAATAGGATGTAAAAATATCGTAAATGTATGAGGAGTGAAATTTAATGCGTTTCAAAAAAATATTGGTAATGATATTAACTGTAGCAATGACAGCTGGAATGTTGGTTGGATGTGACAATAATTCAAGTAATAATCCTAGTTCTAACAAAAATAATAAAAATAATATAAACAATGAAAATAATTCAAAAAAATCTGTATCTATGATACTAGATATTGAAGGAACAAATAATGAAGATATGAACAATTCAGCTTTATTAGCATTAAACAATGCTCAAAAGAAATTTAATATAGATATAAACAAAGTGGAGTCAGATGATTCATCCACTTTTGATAATAGTATAGATATCTTATGTAATGACAATTATGATTTAATTATAGCTGTAGGAGCTAGATTTGCAAAACCATTGGAGAAGATAGCAAAGAAATATCCAAAGCAACAATTTGCAATTGTAGATTATGAGTATGACAAGCAACCTTCTAATATAACTTCAATTTCTTATGAAGACAATAAATCTGGATACCTAGCTGGACTAATAGCTGGAAAGATGACTGAAAGCAATAAGGTTGGTTTTATAGGAGGAATAAAGGGTTCTAGTAGGGATAAATTTGAAGCAGGTTTTAAAGAGGGTGTTAAATTTTCTAATAGTAGTATAAAGGATATTTCAGTTGAGTATGTAGATGTTTTTAAGGATAGTAAATCAGTAGAATCTATAGCTAAAAAGATGATGGATAATGGAGTGGATATTATTTTTTCTACTACTGAAGACGATTCAAAAGCTGTAATAGATGCAGTCAGGGCAAAAAATAAAAAAGTTATAGCAACAAATAAAGACCAACATGAGTTAGCTCCAGAAAATGTTATAGGTTCTATTGTAAAAGATTTTGAGAATCCTACTTATAATTTGATACAAAGTTTTGTAAAAGGAAATTATAAAGGTGGAAAAGTTATAGAAAACACAGTTGAGTCTGGAAGTACTGGACTTGCCAAAAATAGCTCTCAAAATATTCCTCCAGATGTGTTAGAATATGTTAATAAGAATAATAAATAATCTATTATGATGGCTAAGAATACTCATAACTTTAGTCATGAGGTAAATTGGCTGTTATAATAGACATATAGAGAAAGTCATATATAGAGGTAGGTCAGACCTATCCAAGTCAGGGAGTGGATTGTGTGAAAATAAAAAGTATATTGATGGCTTGCTTTGTTATAGTATTTACAATTTTTATATTAGTTATATGTAATTTTGATTTTGGGTTTGATAAAGTAAATAGAGATAATTCTAATATAAATAGTGCTAAATCGAAACAGAGCAAGTCTAAAAGTTTACCAACTTCATCAGAGAAAGATAAATCAAATAGTAAAAATGAAGAAGAAGAGTCAGAAGATTATGATTCATATGTAAGAAAAACTGTTGGAGTATTATTAGATACTGAAAACTTAAATAATGAATCATATAATAATGATGTACTATCAGCCTTAAAAAGAGCTGATGAAGATTTTGATATTAGAATAAAACTTGAAAAGCCAAAGACTTCTAAGAAATTTAAAGAAAGTATAGAAAAGCTATATAAGTCTGAACCAGATTTGATAATAGCAGTTGGAGTTAGATTTGCAGAACCAATCAAAGAAGCTGCTACTAAATATCCAAAACAGCAATTTGCAATAGTTGATTATGCTTATAAAGTTCAACCAGCTAATGTAATCTCGGTATCATTTCAAGATAATGCTACTGGATATTTGGCAGGACTTATTGCAGGTAAAATGACTGATACTGGTAAAGTAGGTTTTATAGGAGGAATTGAGGGTTCTAGTAGAGATAAATATGAATCTGGATTTAGAAAAGGTCTTAAGACTTCAAATAAAAAAGCTGAGTTACTGGTTAAGTATTCAAATGTATTTGAAAATCCTGAATCAGCTAGAACTATTGCAAAGGAAATGAGAGATTCTGATAGAGATGTTGTATTTTCAGCAACGGAAGATGATAGTAAAAGAGCTATTCAAGTAGCAAGAGAAAATGGTGGCAAAGTTATAGCTATTAATAAAGACCAATATGATATGGCACCAGATAATGTAATGAGTTCAATTGTAAAAGATGTAGAGCAACCTGTCTATGAATTGATAAAGAATGTTATAAAGGATGGTTTTAAAGGAAAGAAGGTAATGGAATTTAAAATAAAAGATGGAGAAATTGGGTTGACTCCAAAAAGCAGTAGAAACATACCACCAGATGTTTTAGAATACATAAAAAAAGAGTATAACAAGGTGAAAGATACATATTAATTATTGATGTAGAAGATATAAAAGTGTATTTGACTAAGTTCAGATTGACTATACAAAATATATTGATTAAGTTTAGACCAACTATAAAAAGATATATTTATTAAATTCAAATTAATTATACAAAATATATTGATTAAGTTTAGACTAACTATATAAAAGGTATATTAATTAAATTCAGAGTAACTATACAAAATATACTGATTAAGTTTAGACCAACTATAAAAAGTTGTATTTATTAAATTTGGACTAACTATACAAAACTATACTAATTAAGTCAATATTAACTATATAAAAGTATAATAATAAGTGTGTGAGCAGAAAAATTCTGCTGCACACTTTATTTATATTCACATAAAAAATTTATAAAAAAAAAGAAAAAGGAGTAAAAAAAAAAAAAAGAAAAAGGAGTAAAAAATGGAATTTACAAGAGAGCCATTTATACTAGATGACGATTTGTGTCTAGCTTTGGTGGACAAAAGAATTAGTTATCTAATGGAAAATGAATTAAAATTAAGAAATATAGAGATAATAAAAACAATAGAATGTAAAGAATTATATGAAAGTATAAAATATCACCCAGATATATGTATTTGTAATTTAGGAAAAGGAGATATAATTATTGCGCCGAATGTATATAATCAATACAAAGAGTTATTAAGTAGATATAAATTTAATATAATTAAGGGAGAAGCTAATTTATTAAATAGATACCCTTATGATATACCTTACAATATTGCTATAGTTGGTGACTATGCTATACACAATTTTAAGTACACTGACAAAGTAATATTAGATTATATTGAAAATAATAAACTTAAAAAGATAAATATAGAGCAGGGCTATTCTAAATGCTCAATCTGTATAGTAGATAGAACATCTATAATAACATCAGATAAAGGTATTTGGAAAAGTATGAAGAATACAGAAATAGAGTGTTTATTAATAGAAAAAGGTCATATAAATTTATTTGAGATGAATTATGGATTTATAGGTGGATGTACAGGGTTAATTTCTAAGGATAAGCTAGCTTTTTGTGGAGATGTTAAAAAACATCCTGACTATGAACGTATAAAAAGTTTTGTAGAAAGTAAAAACAAGGAGATAGTTACACTTAGCAGTGAAAATTTACTCGATATAGGTTCTATAGTTCCTCTCATGACAAGAAAGGAGCGATAACTTTGGTTGAGAAGGATAATATTTCTTCTATGAAATTTTTGAGGAATAATAATGTAAACGATAGATTAATATATACGAATGACATTGTAGAAGTAGTAATAGATTCTGCAAAGCAAGAAGTATTAAATAAAAAAATACTTAGTGGTACTAAAGCTGAACAAAGAGCTTTAAATATTGATGAAATATCAACAGAAATAACTAGTATGATAATAAGTATAATGAAAGAAAAACTTTTAAAAGAATACATTCTAAAATGCTATGGGCGTACATATCCTGAAGATAAAAATAATATATACATATATTCACTGAACATATTTGCTAAAAAAGAGATTTTTATGAGAGAAACAGTATTTACGAGGGTGAGAAATTATATAGAAGAAAATGATTTTATAAATGTAGAAGGTTTTATTAGATTTAGAATGAGAGAATTTATGAAATATATTTCTGCTATAGGTGATATTGCAGTTGAGGAGTATTTAATAAAGAAAGACCAAGATGAGTTTATAAGAGTTTTAAAATACTTTATAGATACTCAAGAAGAAAAGATAGATTTGCTTAAAGTTCATATAATGGAAGATAACACATTTATTTTATACGATAAAAATGGAAATAAAATAGATAGCATAGATGATGAAGAAATCATAAATATGGTAATAAGAGAAAATTTAAACTATGAGGACTTTTTGATAAGTACCTTATTAACTCTATGTCCTAAAAAAATAGAAATATTGGATTTATTAAATAATAATTGCTCAAAGGAAATTATAGATACTGTAGAGGCAATTTTTGAAAATAAAGTTAGTATAATTATGGAAAACTAGAATCTAAAGATATAAAACTAAAAAAATTCTTTTTAAATCGACACAAAAGACTTATAATTGTATATAAAGCTATAATATAGCTGGAGCTATTAACTATAAAAAATATTTACTTGATTAATGTAATCTAGCTGACAAATATACAATTGATAAGGAGTAATTTTATAATGGATAATTTAATTAGGATACTGATATTAGCTGTTATTGGTGGATTTATAGGTTATGTTACGAATGTAGTTGCTATAAGACTAATATTTAGACCAATAGAGCCTATTAAAATACCTATTTTAAATATAGAAATAATAGGTCTTATACCAAAGAGAAGAGCAGAAATAGCAGCGAATGTAGGAGAAATAATTCAAGAAGAATTTCTTTCTATGGACGAAATACTTGCAAATATCATTACTGACGAAGATAAGGAAGAAGTTGTAAGATACATAAAAGCAAGGATAAAAATTATAATACATGATAAAGTTTCATTTATACCGAGTGGTATAAAAAGCATGATACAAGATTATCTAGGAGAGATAATTGAGTCTGAAGTTAAGCAAAGTATAGATGAATTGAGTAAAAATATAATAAATAAAGCAAATGAACGTATAGATATACAAAAAATGGTTGAAGATAAGATTAATGAACTAGATTTATTCGAATTAGAAGAAATAATAATAAGAATAGCTAAAAAAGAATTAAAACATATAGAGATTTTAGGTCTTGTATTAGGGTTTTTAATAGGTATAGTTCAAGGAGTGGTTACTATATTTATTTAAATATATGACAATTAGCATTTATTTAAGTATATGGTACTTATTGACTGCATTTAAATATGAGCTGTATTAATTATTAACTATGTTAAGTATTGACTATGTTAATTATTAATTATATTAATTATTGATTGTATTAATTATATTGTATTAATTATTGATTGTATTTAAGTATACAAAACCTAAAAAGTGTACAAAAATTAGAAGTTAGTTTTAATAAAAATTAGTTTTAGCATTTGTCTAGTCATATCTATCATGCATGTAGATACGTTTTAAAAATTTGAAATTGATGAAAATATTATAGTATTACTATCAATCAAAAGATTAATTTAATATAAAAATATAGGAATATTGGTTTATAGCTGATTAGGGTGAAAAATAATGGGTAATTATTATATTACATTAATGTTGATTGATGTATAACTATCTGTTATAATGAAAATATATTAAAAATCATAGTGTTGAAGAGGAAGAGTAGATTAGAAACCATTCTCAGAGAATTTGGGTCTATGGCTGAGAGCCCATGTAACAGGTCTATTTGAAAACTACCTTGGAGCTGAGTTTATTAGCAGTATTTGTATTTATAATTTATATATACTATATGTGAAAGTGCTCGGGTGACGACCTTATAGTCATCAAGAGGGTCGTATACACTTGTATACACCAACTTGGGTGGAACCACGAATTAATATCGTCCCAAATATACTTGGGACGATTTTTTATTACAAAAAATCTAAAAATTATTTCAATAAGGAGGAAAAAACAATGATTAAAGTTGCTTTAAAAGATGGCTCAATAAAAGAATTTGAAAATGCTGTTTCTGTTATGGATGTAGCTAAATCCATTAGTGAGGGATTAGCTAGAAATGTGGTAGCAGCGTCTGTGAACGGAGAGGTTGTAGGTCTGGACCACATTATAGATACTGATTGCGACTTAAATTTATTTAAGTTTGAAGATAAAGAAGGTAAGGAAGTTTTTAGACATACATCAGCACATATATTAGCTCAAGCTATAAAAAGACTTTACCCAGAAGCAAAACTTGCTATAGGACCAAGTATAGAAAATGGATTCTACTATGATATAGATTTAGACCATAGATTAGTTCCAGAAGATTTAGAAAAAATAGAAGCTGAAATGAAAAAAATAGCTAAAGAAGATTTAAAAATAGAAAGATTTGAACTTCCTAGAAATGAAGCTTTAGAGCTTATGAAAGAACAAGGAGAAGACTATAAGGTAGAACTTATATCTGACTTACCTGAAAGTGAAATAATATCTTTCTATAAGCAAGGTGATTTTACTGATTTATGTAGAGGACCACATTTACCATCTACTAAAAAAGTTAAAGCTGTTAAATTACAAAGTGTAGCAGGTGCATACTGGCGTGGCGACGAAAAAAATAAGATGCTTCAAAGAATCTATGGAACTTCTTTTGAGAAAAACAAAGACTTAGAAGAGCATTTACATTTATTAGAAGAAGCTAAAAAGAGAGACCACAGAAAATTAGGTAAAGAATTAGGATTATTTATGATACCTGAAGAAGGTCCAGGATTTCCTATGTTCTTACCAAAGGGTATGGAACTTAAAAATGAATTATTAAAATTCTGGAGAGAAATACACAGAAAAGCTGGATATATTGAGATAGAATCTCCAATTATATTAAATAGAAAATTATGGGAGACTTCAGGTCACTGGTATCATTACAAAGAAAATATGTATACAGTTAAAATAGATGATGAAGATTATGCTATAAAACCTATGAACTGTCCTGGTGGATTAATTTATTATAATTCTCAATTACATTCATATAGAGATTTCCCAATGAGAGTTGCAGAGCTTGGTAGAGTTCATAGACATGAGTTATCTGGTGCGTTACAAGGATTAATGAGAGTTAGAGCATTTACTCAAGACGATTCACATATATTCATGTTACCAGAGCAAATTAAGGACGAAATAAAAGGAGTAGCTAACCTAATAGATGGTATCTACAAAACTTTTGGATTTGAATATAACCTAGAGTTATCTACAAGACCAGAGAATTCTATGGGAAGCGAAGAAGAGTGGGAAGCAGCAGAAAATGGATTAAGAGAAGCTTTAGAAGAGTTAGGTCTACCATATACTATAAATGAAGGTGATGGGGCATTCTATGGACCTAAGATAGACTTCCACCTAAAAGACTGTTTAGGAAGAACTTGGCAATGTGGTACTATCCAATTAGATATGCAACTTCCAAGACAATTTGATAACACTTATATTGGACAAGATGGTGAAAAACATAGACCAGTTATGATTCATAGAGTTGCTTTTGGTAGTATAGAAAGATTTATAGGTATATTAATAGAACATTATGCTGGCAAATTCCCAGTTTGGTTATCTCCAACTCAAGTTAAGATACTTCCTATATCTGATAAATTTATGGATTATGCAAATGAAGTTAAGAAAGAGTTATTTGATAAGGGTATAAGAGTTGAACTAGATGATAGAGCTGAAAAAATTGGATTTAAGATAAGAGAAGCTCAGCTTGAAAAAGTTCCATACATGTTAATAGTAGGTGAAAAAGAAGTAGCTGATAATAGTGTTTCTGTTAGATCAAGAGATAAAGGTGAAATAGGTAGTATTAAATTAGATGAATTTATAGCTAGTATTTCAAAAGAGATTGAATCAAGAGAAAGTATTATTCAAAACTAATATATAAGATATTAATAGATAAGATAAATTTAATCAATATGTTTATATAGTGATTAAATTTATAAAAAGATGAGTATAATTAGAGGTACAGTTAATCATATTTTTATGATAATGTACCTCTAGTTTTTTGTGTGGTAGATTTATTAATAAATAGTGAATCAGTTTAATGTCAAGAAATGATGGATACAAAATTAAAACATCAAAAGAGTATAAGAGAACTATAATTGAAGAAAAGGATAGAGAATGGACCAAAAAATTAAATGACATACTTAGTAGAAGTGATTTTTCTAATGACGAGTTAGATAAAATCAAGGAGTTAATTCCAACAGAGATTTTGACTAGTGAAAATGTTGGTGAAGTTGTGACTGAAGATGGATATGCTAAGCCTGAGTATGATGAGGTATTTAAATCATTGTTCACTTTAGATAATGATTACGATTTACTTGTAAATTTTATAAATGATATTCTCAAAGATGCTCCATATGCTAATAGGAATATCAAACCGTTTACTAAAATAAAAAGAATAATTAGAGTTGAAACTGACCCAACAATTAATTACATTGGAGAGAAAAGACCTAGACTTGATATTTTGGCTGAAGATGAAGAAAGTAATCATATAAATATTGAGATGCAAAGAGCTCTTGAGAGTGATTATTTGGAAAGAGCTGAATATTATCTTAGTCGTGTACATGGTAGAAAGTTAAAAGAAGGTAAAGAATATAAAGAAATTGGAAAAACTCTTGGAATACATATACTAAATCATGTAAAATATAATCACATAGAAGATTATGTAAATTGTATGAGATTAACGATGGATGGACATCCAGATATTTATTCTAGTAAAACTGCATTATATTTTATAGAGCTTCCAAAAATTCATAAATCTAATTATATAGTAAATAGAATTATACTGTGGGGAAAACTTATTAGTAATCCTTCTAGTTTGGATGTAAGGGTTGTAGCTAAGAATGATTCTATTATTAAAAGAGCACTTGATAGATTAAAAGAATTAGGTAGCAATGAAGAATATTTATTAAATCTGAAAAGAGGTGCTTACATTATGAATAAAAGTAGAAATTTTAAAGAAGAGATTGAAAGAGAAACAGAAACAAGAGTTGCAAAAGAAAAAGATTATAAAATAATTATAATGTTGAAAAAAAATGGTTTTAAATTAGATGATATATTAAACAAATTTAATGATTTTGACTTAAGCGAAGATGAGATAAAAGAAGTTTATGAAAATAATTGATGTATAAATAAAAGGTGAACTTACGTAAGTTCACTGAATCTGGAAATATTTATGTGTATTCTTTGAATAAAAATTTATTTTTTAAGTGATAATTAAGTATTTATTTGTAAGGCTATGGCTTTAAAAATCATAGCCTTATTTTAATATTTTTCTATTTTTACAAAAATTATTACCCATTTAAGAAAATTTCTTGATTTTTTGAAATATTTCTTTCTTAATTTATAGTTAAATTTATTTCTTAAAAATAAATACTTAAATGAGCTAAAATTTGAGT
>NZ_JAGWCX010000003.1:0-93762 GCF_020657775.1 Clostridioides sp. ZZV14-6345
CAGGTCGGCTACTGATCGTCGCCTTGGTAAGCCGTTACCTTACCAACTAGCTAATCAGACGCGGGTCCATCCTGTACTGGCTCACCTTTGATATTCAAGAGATGCCTCTCAAATATGTTATCCCGTATTAGCATACCTTTCGGTATGTTATCCGTGTGTACAGGGTAGGTTACCCACGCGTTACTCACCCGTCCGCCGCTCTTTACCGAAGTAAATCGCTCAACTTGCATGTGTTAGGCACGCCGCCAGCGTTCATCCTGAGCCAGGATCAAACTCTCAAATAAAAGTTTATCAGGCTCAGATACTATTGTTATCAAAATATCTGGCTTTATGGTTTGTTTCTTGTTTTATAAATTAACCTACTGTTTAATTTTCAAAGTTCATTTTTTATGTTTGCCCTTTTCTTAAGTACAAGTAATACTATATCATCTTAAAAATAATTCGTCAATACTTTTTTTGTTTTTTATTTTAAAAAAGGTTATAACTCTTTGTTTTTTTTAATAAACTTAACTAAAACTAATAGATATAACCCTTGATATTACAGACAATACATGCATATATAACTTTCCCTATTTTGCAATTTTATTTTCATAAGAATATGAATTGGCTCTTACTCTATCTGCCCAAACATTTATACTCTTAACTTTATTAACTTTAGTTGTACTTTCAAAAATATCCATTGCATCCTTACAAAAATATATCATAACATCAAGAACCAAAAATCCAACACAAAATAAGCATAAAAAATTAATCACTTGAAACATCAGACATTCCCCCAATAATTTTTTATATATAGTATTCTCAGAAATTATTCCTTTTACCTTCTCAAAAATTATTCTATATATTTTCATAATAAATTACTTTCAATCATATTTTCTAAATATAAAGTCTCAATCAACAAAAACTAATATCAATTTCTAACGTTTGTTGGTAATTTATAAATTAAATATATGAGAGTCTCTTTGAAACATATAAAAAGCATTCTACATTGACATTTTAAATAAAATAAAGCTATTTATTGCTAATTTAATAGTTACACTTTATTTAAAACTTAGTAGAATGCTAATATTTTTTAGTTCTCTTCTTCTTTATTTGAATTGTTATCAATAGGTTTCATAGTAGGGAATAATAATACATCTCTTATAGATGGAGAATTAGTTAATAACATAATTACTCTATCTATACCTATTCCTAATCCTCCTGTAGGAGGTAGACCTACCTCTAATGCTTTTAAGAAGTCTTCATCCATTTCAAAAGCTTCATCATCACCTAATTCTCTTTTTCTTAATTGGTCTACGAATCTTCCTTTTTGGTCAATCGGGTCATTAAGTTCAGAGAATGCATTAGCTAACTCCCACTTATTAGCAAATGCCTCAAATCTATCAGTTTTTCTTGGGTCTTCAACATTTCTCTTAGACAATGGAGATACTTCAACTGGATGATGAGTTATAAATGTTGGTTGGATTAATTTATCTTCTCCAAATTCTTCAAAGAAAGCATTTATTACTTCTCCTCTTCTCATTCCAGGTTTTATCTCTATACCTTTTTCTCTAGCAACTTCTAATGCTTCTTCATCTGTGTTTATAGTAGAAAAATCTACGCCAGAATACTCTTTAACACAATCTTCCATACTCATTCTCTTCCAAGGTGGTGTAAAGTTTATTTCTGTTCCTTGATAGTTAATTATCATACTTCCTGTAGCAACTTCCGCCATATGTGCAATAACATTTTCTGTTATTTCCATCATATCAGTATAATCTGCATATGCTTGATATAGTTCTATTGCAGTATATTCAGGATTATGTTTTAAGTCCATACCTTCATTTCTAAACATTCTTCCCATTTCATAAACTTTATCAAATCCACCAACAATAAGTCTCTTTAGATATAATTCATTTGCTATTCTTAAATACATTGGTATATGTAAAGTATTATGATTAGTTATGAACGGTCTAGCATTTGCTCCACCTGCTATAGTATTTAATATTGGAGTTTCAACTTCTAAAAATCCTCTATCATCTAAGTATGCTCTTAATGCTTTTAATGCTTTTGTTCTAATTAAAAAAGCATTTTTTACTTCTGGATTTACTATTAGGTCAACATATCTTTGTCTATATCTTAATTCTTGGTCTTTTAATCCATGATATTTTTCTGGTAGAACTTGTAAAGATTTACATAGCAATACTACAGATTTAGCCTTTACAGATATTTCTCCCTTTTTAGTTTTAAATATTTCTCCTTCAATTCCAACTATATCTCCAATATCATACGTCGAAAATACACTATATTCTTCCTCTCCTATAGCATCTAATCTTACATAAGATTGAATTCTTCCCTCTTGGTCTTGAATATCTATAAAGCCAGCTTTACCTTGTATTCTCTTGCTCATTATACGTCCTGCTATTTTTGTAGTTTTACCTTCAAGAGAATCAAAGTTGTCTTTTATCTCCATAGAATAATGAGTTCTATCATATCTACTTTCTTTAAAAGGGTCTCTACCTGTTTCTTGTAATTTTTTTAGTTTATCTCTTCTTACTTGAAGTACTTCACTAAGGTCTTCCTGAATTTGAGCTTCTTCATTGCTTTGTTGATTATTTTTCATTTTTTTCCTCCAGATTATCTTCTTATTTCTAATATTTCAAACTTAGCAACTCCATCAGGAACTTGCACTTCTACAACTTCTTTGACAGCTCTACCTAAAAGTGCTTTTCCTACAGGAGATTCGTTTGATATTTTACCATCATATGGGTCTGCTTCTGTCGAACCAACTATAGTATATTCAACCTCTTCATCAAATTCTAAATCCTTAACTTTAACTATTGATCCTATTGTAACAACATTAAGGTCTATTTTGCTTTCATCTATGATAACAGCTTTTCTAACCATATTTTCTAATTTTAGAATTCTTTCTTCAACTTGTGCTTGTTCCTTTTTAGCTTCATCATACTCAGCATTTTCAGATAAATCACCAAAAGATATAGCAACCTTTATTCTCTCTGCAACTTCTTTTCTCTTTACAACCTTTAAGTTTTCTAATTCTTCTTCTAATTTATCATATCCCTCTTGTGTCAATAAAAACTCTTTATTTTCTTCCATTATAAATACAACTCCTTCACAAATTTCTTAGGAATTTTCCTAATTATATTTTAAAAATTTTATAATCTTTTTTTAATTTATGCGCTATATTATAAGTCACTATTATTTTTATGTCAAGGAGTCTTCCATATAGTACTCCAATTTCGACACAACTTCTTGATAGTCTTCTATTTTGTTAATTTCATCCCTTAATTTTGCAGAGTTTCTAAGACCTTTTAAATACCAAGCGATGTGTTTTCTCATTTCCCTTACAGCTACATACTCTCCATGTTCTTCTACTGCAAGCTTTAAATGTTTAATGGCAGTACTTATTTTTTCGTTAAGAGTTGGCTCTGGCAAAATCTCGCCTGTATTCATATAATGGTTTATTCTTTTAAATATCCATGGGTTACCTTGAGCACCCCTACCTATCATTATAGCATCACAACCAGTTTTGTCTAACATATTTATTGAATCTTCGACTGTAAATACATCGCCATTTCCTATCACTGGTATGTTTAAGTTTTTCTTAATTTCTGCAATTATATCCCAATCTGCTTTACCTGTATAAAATTGTTCTCTTGTTCTTCCATGTATTGCTAAAGCACTTATTCCACAAGCTTCTGCTATTTTTGCTATTTCAACAGAATTTACACTATTGTCGTCCCATCCTTTTCTTATCTTTAAAGTTACTGGCTTTTTTGAATTCTTCACTACTGCATTCAATACCTTCTCTGCAAGCTTAGGATTTTTCATAAGTGCTGAACCATCTCCATTTTTAACTACCTTTGGAGCTGGACATCCCATATTTATATCTAGAATTTCATTTGAATAATCATTCATTATCTCTGCTGCTCTTCCCATAAAATCTGGTTCTGAACCAAATATCTGAACTGCTACAGGATGTTCTTCCTCTTCTATCTTAAGCATTTTTTTAGTATTTTCATCATCATAGCAAAGTGCCTTACCATTTATCATTTCTGTATATAAAAGTCCACAGTCTTGTTCTTTACAAATCAATCTAAATGGTAGGTCTGTTACCCCTGCCATAGGCGATAGAAAAACTTTATTTTTCAATTCTAAATTTCCTATTTTCATTGTTTTTCTCCTATTTTTCCTTTATTTTCTGATTTAACTTTAAATTCATATTTCCTCATTATAATATACCACACAAATCTAGAAATCTATCATAAAAAGGGAATTGGATATATAACCCAATTCCCTGTATATTAATTATTCTTGGTTTTTTTCATATATTATTCTCAATCCTTCTAGTGTTAAAAAACCATCTACATAATCTATACTTTTTGTCTCTGAAGCAATCAGTTTAGCTAATCCACCTGTAGCTATAACCTTAACATCATCACAATTCAATTCTTTCTTCATCATACTTATTATTTTATCAACTAAACCAACATATCCATAAATTATTCCAGATTGCATGGCTGATACAGTGCTCTTACAAATAGTCATACCTGGCTTAGCTAATTCTACTCTAGGTAATTTAGACGCACTCTGAAATAAAGCCTCACTAGATATTTTTATTCCTGGTGCTATTGTTCCACCTAAATATTCACCTTTTTTAGAGATAGCACAAAATGTAGTTGCTGTTCCAAAATCAACAAGTATACTTGGTGCTCCATATTTTTCTATACCTGCTACAGCATTAACTATCCTATCTGCTCCAACTTGTTTTGGATTATCATATTTTATATTTAGACCTGTTTTTATGCCTGGACCTACTATTAATGGTTGTTTCTTACAGTACTTTATACAAAAGTTTTCAAGAGAATGCATAACATTTGGAACTACAGATGATATTATCACATCATCAATATCATTTATATTCACATTATCATAATCAAATAGGTTACTTATTAGAATTCCATATTCATCAGATGTTTTTTCTCTATCTGTTTTAATTCTCCAATAATTAACTAATTTGTCACCTTTATATATACCTAAAACCATATTAGTATTTCCAACATCAAATACTAGAAGCATATGTCATTAACCTTCTTTCTATTTTTTGCTTTTCTTAAGTACAGTGGCAACGGCAGCTACTACTAAAGCCCCTACTATTGCTTCTGGTACTCCATTTGCTGCAGCAAGAGCCATTATTACTTTTCCTGCTGAACCACTTTTACCCATTGCCTGAAGATACTTGTCAGCATATAGGACATATATCATTCCTAAAACTCCAGCTGTATTTAACATGGAACCTATTGCTCCTGTAATTAAACCTGATATGTATACCTTATTTGTAGCTTTAATTATTAGCTGATATACATAGTAAGCCAATATACCTATCATAACTCTTGGTAATATTGAAACTAATGGATTTATAAAAACAAAAGATGTTACTGTTGGGTTTATTATAGCATTTAAGAGACTTGATACCCCAAATATAAATCCTATTACTCCCCCAACTATTGGTCCCTCCATAATAGCTCCAATAATAACTGGTATATGCATTATAGTTGCTTTTGTAGGTCCAACTGGAATAAATCCCAATGGAGTCATAGATAGCATAATAGAAATAGCTGATAGTACTCCTATTATAGTCATCTTTCTTACATTTACTTTTCTTACTGATGCACTTGTGTTCATCATAAAAAATACACCTCCGTTCCAGCTCATTACGATGCCGGACTACTTATTTTTTTAGTTTTTTCGTCTTTTTTTCTTATTAATTATGAGTCAAGCTACCATTGTAGGATGCCCGCTCTAACAAGAATAATTTTATCAAGATGAGTTGCCATTGTCAACAATTTGACAAGAAAAATATGCTAATTTCATCATATTTCTCGTTTTTTTACTATATCTTTATATGCTATTATATTTTCTACACTATCCGCTTTTTTTACTGCATTTATTATACTTTTTTCCACAACCTCTACAGCCAATGAACCTACTAATGTTATATCTGTTTCTATTTCTCCTGTCGATATTGTGAATATTGTATCTCCATCATGAGATGTATGGATAGGAAAGATAGCTTTAGCATATCCATCATGCCCCATTTGAGATATCTTTTTACATCCAGCCTTGGTTAACTTAGCATTTGTTGCAATTATCCCAATCGTAGTATTATCTATACTAAACCCACCCTTACCTTCGCCTTGTTTCATTAATTTATATGTATCAATAGTTTCTGTCTTTTTATCATTTAAAGCACCAGCTATAACCTTACCACTTTCATAAACATCTCCAAGAGCATTTACAGCAACCAATGCAGATACAATTAATCCATTATCTAATTTTATAGAATAGCTACCTATTCCACCTTTCATAGCATATTCCTGCCCTCTTATCTTTCCAACAGTGGCTCCACATCCTGCTCCATAATTTCCTTGATTTAAAACATCAGCATTTGCAACTTCACAAGCTCTATAACCCATCTGCATATCTGGTCTACATTTAAAATTTCCTACTCCTAAATCAAATAGAACCGCCCCCACAACTATAGGTACTTTTCCAACACCCACATCAAAGCCAATTCCTTTTTCCTCTAAGTATTTACTTACACCACAAGTAGATTCAAGACCATATACAGAACCTCCAGCTAAAACCACTGCATGGACTTTTTGAACCATATTTACAGGGTCTAATAAATCGGTTTCTCTAGTCCCTGGAGCAGAACCTCTTACATCAACACCACAAGTAGCTCCTTCTTCACATATTACTACTGTGCATCCAGTAAGACCATCTCTATCCTCAACCTGTCCAACCTTTAGACCTTCTATATCCAAAATATTATTATACATATCCCTTTTCTCCTCTTATAGAAACTTCACCTGAAATAATTTCTTTTACACTCCCATCACTGCTTTGAACTAACAGATTCCCTTCTTCATTTATGTCTAAGCATTTCACTAGTTCCTTATCATTGCCTTTTAATACATATATATTTTTATCTATAATTGCAGAATAATCTCTACATATTTTTAAGGTTTCCTCTTTGGAATTATTTGCAATATAATCTAAATATAATTTTTCAAATTCAGTCAATACATTTCTAACAATATCTACTCTGGATAACTTGTATCCTTCTTTATACAATGATGTAGCTTTATCAACTATTTCTGGTTCAAAATCCATTATCTTAACATTTATTCCAATTCCAAGAACAACATAATTTGTTCTTTCAATTTCAGCAGATAACTCTGTCAATATGCCACATATTTTTTTTCCATTTAAAATAACATCATTTGGCCACTTTATTAATGTATTTATTCCTAGATTATTTAAGGCTTTTGTTACACTTGCTCCTGCTATTAAAGTTATAAATGGAGCTTTAAATGGTTCCATATCCGGTTTTAATATAATACTCATCCATATTCCTTCATGAGGTTTGGAATCCCATCGTCTTCCCAATCGTCCTTTTCCCATATCTTGATGTTCACTTAAAATTACAGTTCCATCTACACTATTTGTAGCTATTCTTTTAGCATGTTCATTCGTTGAATCTACAGTTTCAAGATGTTCAATATTCTTTCCAATAAACTTTGTATTTAGTTTATAGTAAATATTCTGTGGACTCAACAAATCAGTTGGATTTTCTGCTAATCTATATCCTTTTTTATTTACAGATTCTATATTATATCCCTCTTCTTTTAAGGCTTTCATATGTTTCCATATAGCTGCACGTGACACCCCTAATTGTTTTGATAATTCCTCTCCTGAAATAAATTCAGATTTATTATTTAATATAATCTCTATTATCTTATCTCGCATATTTCACCTCTAATATGACATGATTTCATGACTTATTTTCTTCTAATAAATAATTATACATTATTAATACAACTTTAATACTATTAATTTTAAATTTCCTTTTTAATTATTCCCACAGTTAGATTTATATTTTATGTTGATAATTTATATGTTTTATATTTTACTTAAATATTTTTAAAATAATAAAAAAACTGAAAGTATCAATCAAATTAACATATGCAAATATACTTTGCTTATCAATTTAATATTATACTTTCAGTTTTAGTATTATTTAACCCATAATAGATAATAATCTTAAATTACTAATATTTTAAAATTATTTATCTTCATCAGATTTATTTTCTAAATTTTTGTTTATATCAATAACATTATTTCTTTCTTCTTCATTTTTTTCTAATTTTATAGTAAGTTGCTCTTCAATTTCTTTAGGAGAATTTTCCTCTGTAATTGCATTTTCAATATCATTTAATGGTAATTCTTTATTGAATGCTTTTACAAATTGCTTTGCATCTAAAGTTTCGTATATAAGTAAAGCTTGTGCTACATACTCTAATCTATCCATATTTTCTTGTAATATACTTCTTGTCTTATCGTATGCATCATCAACTATACGCTTTGTTTCTTGGTCTATTTCAAAAGCAACTTCTTCAGAATAGTTTCTCTTGCTTGAAAAACTATTACCTAGAAATACTTCATCATCACTATCAAATGACATTGGCCCAAGCTTAGAACTCATTCCATATTTGGTTACCATACTTCTTGCAGTAGCTGTAACTCTTTCTAAGTCATTTGAAGCACCTGTAGATACATCTTTAAGTACTAACTCTTCTGCTACTCTACCACCAAGTAAAACTACAATATTTTCTTTCATTTCATTTTTTGTAGCATAAAACTTATCTTCAACAGGAAGTTGCATTGTAAACCCTCCAGCTCTTCCTCTTGGAACTATTGTAACTTGATGAACAGGACTTACTTCCTCAAGTACATGAGCACAAACTGCATGCCCTCCTTCATGATATGCTGTAAGTCTTCTTTCTTTCTCACTTATTACTTTTGATTTTTTAGCTACACCTGCTATAACCTTTGTTATAGCTTCTTCTATAGTTTCCATCTTAATTTTCTTTTCTCTTTTTCTAGCTGTTAATATTGCAGCTTCATTCATTAAGTTCTCTATATCAGCAGGAGTAAATCCTGGTGTTCTTCTAGCTAAGACATCCATTTTTACATCATCACTTAATGGCTTATTTCTTGAGTGAACTTTAAATATAGCCTCTCTACCTTTTACATCTGGTGTACCAACAACAACTTGTCTGTCAAATCTTCCTGGTCTAAGTAAAGCTGGGTCAAGTATATCTGGTCTATTTGTTGCTGCCATGATTATTATACCTTGGTTTACTCCAAATCCATCCATTTCAACTAGAAGTTGATTAAGAGTTTGCTCTCTTTCATCATGACCTCCACCAAGACCTGCTCCTCTTTTTCTACCAACTGCATCAATTTCATCTATGAATATTATGGCTGGAGCACTTTTCTTAGCCTGTTCAAATAAATCTCTTACTCTTGATGCACCAACCCCAACAAACATCTCAACGAAATCAGAACCACTTATACTGAAAAATGGAACGCCTGCCTCTCCTGCAACTGCTCTTGATAGATATGTTTTACCAGTTCCAGGTGGGCCTACCATAAGCATACCTTTTGGTATTCTTGCACCTAATTCAATATATTTCTTAGGATTCTTTAAGAAGTCTACTACCTCTTGTAAGTCTTCTTTTTCTTCATCTAAACCAGCTACATCTTTAAATGTAACTCTAGTTTTTTCATCATCTTTATGAACCTTAGCTTTTGATTTACCAAAGCTCATAACCTTTCCGCCTCCACCTTGAGACTGATTCATAAATACGAACCAAAGAATCACCATAAAGAATATTAACAGTAATGTGGGCAACATTTCGACAAACCAAGGTGTAGATGGCTTAGCTTCACCACCAAAAGTTAGTTTCCCTGCTTTAGCTTGGTCTAACACCTCATCTGCAAGTTTATTTCCCATTACTTCTGTTGGAACATATGATTTAAACTTTGTATTTGTATCTTTTATAGTACCTTCTACAGAAGTTTGATTTACAAAGTATAATCTTGATATATTCTCATCTGTTAATTCTCTATATACTTCAGAGAATTTTAAATCTTTTATTTTTTCTGTAGGCTTACCTGAGAATTGAACTATACCTACTATAATTATAAAAACAAGTAGATAAAAACCTGCCCCTTTTAGCAACTTATTCAATATAGAAGCCCTCCTTTCATACATTGCTTTGCCCTATAATTTGTTGAAATTAATTTTTAATACTTCTTTTGTGCTTTCATCAATTTTATAATTCTCACTGATTTTATAATCTCCAACACATATTATTCCTTCACTATCTGTGATTATAGGAATTTTACATCTTTCTTCTCTTGGGATTTTTAAATCTATGAATAAATCCTTCACTTTTTTACTTCCCATAGCAAGCTTTATCTTATCACCTTGCCTTCTACTTCTTATTACTATACCCCCTTTTACCTTATTAAAATCAAACCCTTTAGATGAATTGTCTAATTTCATACTCTTATACCTATCTATACTTATTACTTGGGTCTCAATAATTTGTTTTAATTCTTTTATTTTTATAAACCCATTACTAGGTACATTGTAATAAAATTCAATTTCCTCATTAACAATTTCCTCATTGGTTAATATTATACTGTCTTTTTTTCTATAAACAAATATATTTCTTGGAAGAGTTAACATTTTATTTACTTTTGAATCACTTTCTAAAGACATTATATCCTCTATATGTCTTTGGTCAACAAAATTAGTATCTCCTAGTATATGTTTTATAGAATTTCTAAGAACCCTAACTTTGATTGCATCATGCAAGCAAATAAAATTATCTAAATTTATCTCTACAAAGCCTTTTTCTTTTACATTTGAAACTTCTCTAAATTTAGCCTCCGCCTCTTTCTCAATATAATCGTTATCACTTTTTAAACTATTGCTCATCCTCACTATAGATTCTATTACATTTGAATTAAAATTATCCTTCATATATGGTAAAAGGTCTAACCTTATTTTATTTCTAGTGTATATATTTTCTAAATTTGTTTTATCTATTCTCGGGTTTAAATTATAAGCTTCACAATACTCCTCTATCTCACTTCTTTCCACATCTAATATGGGTCTAATTATGCAATTATCTCTAATATAATCAATTCCCTTTAGACCTGTTAAACCTGTTCCTCTCATAATACGCATCATAACAGTTTCAGCTTGGTCATTGAGATTATGACCTATTGCTATTTTATTGGCTTTAATCTTATCCTTAATTTCATAAAACATTTCATATCTTAGCTTCCTTGCTCCTTCTTCTAATGATAATCCCTCATTTTCACAATATTTTGGTACATTAATAGACTTTACAAAGAATACAATTCCCATATCCTCACAAAGCTTAGATACATATAATGCATCTTTTTGAGCTTCTATCCCTCTTATTTGATGATTTAAATGTGCTGCATATATTTCTATATTAAAATCTTTTTTCAATCTATTTAGTACATGCAATAAACAAACTGAATCAGGTCCTCCAGAAAGACCTAAAACTATTTTATCGCCTTTTTGTATTAAATTATGTTTATTTATAGTACCTAGTACCTTATCAAATATCATATTTATCCCTCTTACACTTAGTTTTATTCACTTTTAAGTATACTTTCTATAAAAAAACGCTAAACCCTTGTATCAATTTTAAGAAATTAAAGTTTAATATAAATATAATAATACCAAATAAATTAAATAAAAGGTAGTTTTTTCACTACCTTTATAAAATTTCTGGAAAATAGCTATAGTTATTATTTAATACCTATGTATATATCTATTTTATTCCTACCTAAAAATAAATCTTGTATCTTTATATTATAGTCTATTTTCAATTTTATGTATTCCCCTTCTTGTATATTTATATCTAATTCTCTTGTATCAATATCAATTAATAAAGTAGCTTGTGGGGTCACATATTTTGTAGTGCTACTTTCTCCACATTTAAACAGCATTGTTGAGTTAATAGCGCCAAACTTTTTGATACTAACTTCATTTTTAAGTATCTTTATAGTATTAGTTATTTCTATATTTTCTTCTTTTTCCTTGTAAATAACATATATTCCATCATTTTTGTAAAAAATTTTACCAAAGGCAGTCATCTCTATGGTGTCCATATTTCCTTTTTCATCATATTGTCTAGTATTTATACTTATTTTTACACTCAACGATTTTTCCTCCATAGATTCTTCATATAAGCTAATATTTTTGTATTTCTACTTTTTGAATCTTATCAATTTTTTTCTTTAAAAATTCTCTTGCTATATCTGAAAATTTTTCATGTATATCTGATACATAATATTGATAAGTTCCGTGAACTTCTGTATTGTTTATAATATTTTGTCCCTCTAAAATTGTTTTTAAATCTTTAGCAGTCTCTTTAGCTGGATTAACTAGTTTTATATGTTCTCCAACTTCTTCACCTATTGTTCTCTTCAAAATAGGATAATGAGTACATCCTAATACTAGAGAATCTATGTTTTTTTCTTTCAATTCTTGTAAATATATCTTTGCTGTCAATTTAGCTACTTCTGTATTTGCCCATCCTTCTTCAACAATAGGTACAAATAGAGGACATGCTTTATTGACAATTTCTATGCTCTCATCTATTTTAGATATTTCCAAATTGTATGCTTTTGAACTTATAGTTCCTTCAGTTCCTATTATTCCTACAATTTTGTTTTTTGTAGAACTTACAGCTGTTCTAGCTCCTGCTTCTATAACACCAATTATTGGTATATCATATTTTTCTTGAGCTTCTTTTAAACTTCTTGCAGTAGCAGTGTTACATGCTATAACTATAGCTTTTACATCTCTTGTTTTTAAAAAGTTTATGGCTTGAAAAGTATATTTAATTATAGTTTCTTTAGACCTTGAACCATATGGTATTCTAGCAGTATCTCCAAAATATATTATATCTTCATTTGGTAATATCTTCATTATCTCTTTTAAAACTGTTAATCCACCCAATCCTGAATCAAAAACTCCTATTGGCTTATTGCTCATATTTATACAACACCTACTTTACATTTTTGTGTTTAACAACAACTTATTTATCGCTAAAATTTTTATTTATATTCATAATTAATATATTATTACCTAAATGATTATTATAGTTTATTTTACACAAAAAATAAAGGAGCTATCTAAAATTAGAAAATAATTTCTAGAAAAAGACAACTCCTTTCACTACTTAAAAATTTAAATTTATTTTGCAAACACATGATTTCCTATTCTCATATATGGATTTAGTCTATTTATCCATTTGCAAGTGGCTATTTCTGGATTCCAGAAATATACTGCTTTATTAGTTGGGTCAGTTCCATAAAGAGCTTCTTGAGCTGCTTTACATGCTGAGTCTGTCGGTGTCATCTTTATTGAACCATCAAGCACAACTGAGAAAGCATTTTTTTGGTATATAACTTCTTCTATTGTGTCTGGAAATCTAGGGTCCAATACTCTATTTATTACTACAGCTGCTACAGCAACCTGTCCCTCATAGCTTTCTCCTCTAGCTTCTCCTGCAACCAACTTAGATAATAGTATTAAGTCATTATCAGATAAATTTATGACTTCTTTCTTTGCTATATTTTTTTCTTGTTTATTTATTTTCTTAATCTTCTCTGTTGGTTCATATGCAAATACCTCTTTAATAGGTATAAATATAAAAGTCAAAGCTAATAGTATAGCCATCAGTTTACTCCACCTGTCCATGATTAAAACCACTCCTTACAATCTTATTTTTAAAATTTTTTCTCTAAATCTTTTACCACTTCAAGTACTTTAAATTTAATTTTTACTCTACTTGTTTTCTTTGGTGTATCTTGCTTTATTAACTTATATTCTTCATCAGTTAAAACTTCTTTCAACTTATCGTCTGTAGATTTATCTATTACTCCATTAGACTCATCAACAAAGCATAGTGGAGGGAACATAACACACCACCAATTTTTTCCTTCACCTTTTCCAATAATAATCTTTAATGCCTTATATTCACCAGCAGGAAGAACTATATTAGAATATTGTTTAGTAGGAAAGTTGCTGTATTGTATACCTACCTTTACACTGTAATTATATCCATTTTCAAGAATAATATTTTTACTTATTTCTTCCAGATTACTATATTCCTTTTTTATAATAGCTTCACTCTCTTTTATACTTTTTGAATTTTGAAGCTTTGGTTGTAAATATTTTATTACTTCATCTCTAACTTTTAGTTTAAGTTCTTGGTCTTCATCTGTATTGCTGTTTGCTATAACATGAAATCTTATTAATTTATCTTTATAATCTTTTGATATATTATCTACCTTTTTTACCTCACCATTTATTACTATTGTCATTATTGATATGACTGATATAAGACTTAATATTAATAGTCCCAATCTAATCTTAATTTTTCTCATTGAAAATTCCCCCTTAAGATAAATTTATATCATCAATTATGTCCAATTAAATTTAATTTATTCATAATATTTTTTAATATTAATAAAAAAAGCTATTTTAAAATGATTGTAATCATTTTAAAATAGCTTTTTAAACTTATATTTTATAAGTCTTTACTAATCATAGCCTTATCTATCATAAACTGCTCTGCTTTTTCTATATGCTCCGTAGCATACTTCTTAGATAGCTCACTATCACCTTTAATTATAGCATCAAGTAAATATTTATGCTCTTCAACAATATTATGCGATGTATCATAAGCAGACATGTAAGTAACCCTAAACCTATATACTTGTTCCCATAATGAGTTTATTAATTGGATTAATTTTTTATTATTAGTTGCTTTAAATATACATTCATGAAATTCTACATCAAGTTTTAACAGTGCATCTACATCGGATTCTAAAGTACTCTTTTTGAATTCTTCTGATATATCTTTAAGCTTTTTAATATCTTCATCACTAATTCTTTCGGCGGCAAGATATGCTGCTAAGCCTTCTAAGCTTGCTCTTACTTCTAATACATCCATAATATCCTTTAACGACATATTTGCAACATACGCACCTTTCCTAGGCAACATAACAACTAAACCTTCTAATTCAAGCTTTCTTATTGCCTCTCTCACTGGAGTTCTGCTTACTCCTAATTGTTCTGCTAGTTGTACTTCCATTAGCCTTTGACCAGGCTTTAATTTTCCTTCTAAGATTGCCTCTCTTAAATTTTCAAAGACTACATCTCTTAATGGCTTGTAATTATCCAAGTTCAGTTTAGTTAAATTCTCCACAAATTTCAACCCCTTTTTGACTGCTATTAACAACATACACCTGTTTATATTTTTTTAATAATTCTTTTTTTCCAATTAGAGCATCTTCTTTACTTTCAAATAGTCCAAAAACTGTAGGACCACTTCCACTCATCATAGAACCTAAAGCATTATTTTTCATCATTACTTGCTTTATATCATTTATTTCTCTATGTTTACTTATAGTAACATTTTCAAGAATATTTACCATGCTTTCTGATACAGCTTTTATATCTTCAGACTTTAAACACTCCATCAAATATTTATTATTTGGTCTTTTTTTAATATTATTCAAATCTAATCCTTGATAAACTTCTTTAGTAGAAACGAATAAGTCTGGTTTACATATCAATATATTCATATCACACGGTAAACCTTTGATGTCTGTTAGCTTTTCTCCAACACCTTGAGCTAAAGCAGGTCTTCCTGATATACAAAATGGAACATCTGCTCCTAAATTAAATCCTATTTCTTTTAATTCATCTTCAGATAATCCAAGTTTCCATAATTGATTTAGACCTACTAATACTGCGGCTGCATTAGAACTTCCTCCAGCCATTCCTGCTGCTACAGGAATATTTTTTTCTATGAATATCTCTACACCTTTTTTTATATCAAATTTATTCTTAAGTATTTTGGCAGCTTTATAAACAATATTATCTTCATCTAAAGGAATATCTAAACTAGTGCTTTTTACCTTTATTTCATCTTCATCTAAATTTTTTATCTCTACTATATCGTATAAATCTATCGTTTGCATTATCATTTCAACAAAATGATAACCGTCTTGCCTTTTTCCTAAGACATCAATGGATAAATTTATTTTTGCTCTACTCTTTAGTCTTATAAAATCCATTCTATCCTCCTTGTTTAAAGAATAATGCATCACTAACAATAATATTATACTACAAAAAATAAAATAATAGGGTATTATAATACCCTATTATACTTAATTACTTTAAATTTTTTAACATTAATCTACTAATACGACTTTTTTTTCTAAAATAAGACACTTACCAGGCTTAATTGGTTCATCAAGTTTTATATCATTAAGTTCTGCAATTTCATTTTCTGTTGTATTGTATTTTTTTGCAATGTTCCAGAAAGTATCTCCTTCTTTACATATATATACGATTATGCTAGGAGCTTTAGATAAATCATAGACACCTTGGTCTTCACCCTTGATAATAAAGTTTTCTGCTTTCTTATCTAATGCTTCAGTAAATCGCTTGATTTTTATAATCAAATCTATCTGGTCTCTATTCAAATCAACTTCAACTTTATCAATACATGCTGTATTAAACACAGATGCTGTATCAGTTAAATTATCCATCTCTATATCGTGTTCAAATGGAATTTCTTCACTAATTTTATAAACCAATTTTAAACCTTCAACTGGAACAAATAAAATTTCAACTTTTACGATTCCTTGTATAATGCTTTTATTTCCTTCAATATAGCTATTTTCTATAGACATAGTTGGACAAACGCTTACAATATCTTTTATTTGTATATCATCATTATCATTTCTTATGCCTTCTCTAACCATAAATGTTTCTTCACTATTTCTTAAAGTCTTATTCAACTGAATAGGTTTATGGTCAAATTTTATTATTTTTTGAGGAGAATATGCATCTTGTAATACTTCTCTTGTCACTTCATCTGTAACTTTTACTTTACAACAAGCCATACAATCTATTTCTAAAAGACCTGTATTACTTTCACTATTTTGTTTGAAAATATGATTAAAGTCTGACATAGATAACAGAACTTCCTCAGTCATACCATCACTAACTCCAGGTACTTCTACAAATTGAGTAAACTCAATACCTACTCTATCCAACTCCACAAGTTCACCCTCATATGTACAAGCTAATGGATTTATTTCTAATACTCCACCAATAATAACTTTATTGTCAGTCACTCTACTTTCTTTTACTTTAACACATGGATTCAAACTTATTATAGACTGAATTTCTTCTGTGTTTATAGTTATAGTATCTCTTATAGAACTTTCTGCTTTTTCTATTCCAACTATATCTTGAAAACATATTTCCTTTCTGTACTTTTGTATTCCTTCTACTTGTGCTACATCTTTTACAATGTCTAATCTTTGCTTCTCAAACAAACTTCCCCTTATATTCATAAGAGCTCCTACTTTAATTTTTCTCTCATTCATTATAGTACAATCCATATGCTCTACTTCTGAAAACAACATGTATTCCATATCTTGAACAACATTATCTTTTTCTATTACTTCGTTTATATCTACTTTCCCATCTACATTAGAAATAGTATTTTTATCATCTGCAATATAGATTACATTATAATTAAAACTTCCTCTACAAAGTATCTTCCCATCTGCCATTTCAATTTTTTTAATTGATATGTACCCTTCTGTTTTTACAATTTCATATACATCTAATTTTTTGTCCGGCACAACTGCCTCCGCCTCAATGAATGTTTGAAATTTTCCAAAGTCTATTCTATTGTCAACCTTAATTACATCTTTAATTAATTCCATAGCTTACCTCCTTAAGTATTATAAAAATATCACACTATATTTATATTTAAGAAGCAAAAAAAAAATTACACCTATTTTTAATAGGTATAATTTTAACTGATTTGTAATTTATCTTGATCTCTAAAAACTTGTAACTTTACATTAGATGTTAATAAATCTGAGTAACTATAAGATACTCTAGGATATCCATTACTTTCATCATCTAATTTTATAACAAACACGCTTGGATAAACTTTTTCTAGTATACCCTCTTTTGTAATAATCTGCTTTCTTCCTTTATTAGCTTTCAACAATATTTTCTTTCCTATATGTCTCTCTAAGCTTACTCTTATCTTGTCTAGAGTTTGAACAGTAGCCACAATATCACCTTCTTTAACGTTTATATGTTTACATAATATCACATATAAACATTTTTGTCAAATGTTTAAACTAATTATTTTATATATTTTTTGCAAAAATGTCAATACTATTTTTGAAGATATACAGTATAATTATGTTAATTTTTGCTAATGTAATATTGTTTTTGGCATTGCCCATCTAAATTTTCCTCTTGTTTCAGAACCACCAATTCCCTTAACACCTGTAATAGTCTGCTCTATAACCTCATCAATAGGCACTACTACATCAATTCTTGAACAAGCAATTTTCTCTACTATAAAAACAGGGTCTAATGCATGTATCATTATTCTTCCAGGTGAACTTGCATAGTTTGCTCCTGCACTTATTATTTTTTCATAATTTGATTGGCATGCTCCTGCAAATATAACAAGATTATCCAAATTTGGTTGCCATTTACGTGCTTCTTTTACTGTTTTAATAAAGTTTAAAGAGTTTCTATAGTTACTCATATCTTCTATATCCCCTCTTTTTATTGTCATTGCATCATGACCTGTTATTACTAGTATATCTGGATTATATTTTTCTAGTAACGCTCTTACTTCTTTATATTGATTTTGTTCTGAAACAGCTACACCTACTGCAGGTATTCCAAGTTGAGCATATACATCCAAGCAAATCTTTAAATATTCTTTATCTCCATCTATCTGTAATACCTTTCCAGGCATTCCATATGTGTTAGGATTTAATTGAAGTTTTGGAACTGCTCTTGTCATTCTTTTTTGTCTTTCTTTAGCTTTTCTTACTGACTTATATAATAAATTTTCTACATTTTTATCTATTAATATACCTTTTATATCAGGTGCTTTTACTAATTCTAAGTCATCAATATAAGCATCTGCTATTACTCTAAATGCAATTCCCTTTAGTATAGCTATTTTCTCATTATTTTCATCTACACCAAAAGAGACTATTTTAAATACTATATCTTTGTCATGTGACTTTCTAGCTACAATGTCTCCTACCTTCATAGTTAAACCTCCAGTAAATTTTTATCTTAGTTTATACTATGTTCGATATAAAACTTTGTTTCCTAATGTCAAAAGAACATTTCTTATAATACTTCTTTTATTACTCTTAAAGCATTTTTATAGTATATCTTTTCTATCTCATCTTCACTAAATCCTTCTTTTTTTAAAGGTTCATACAATTTACCCATTTGTGATATATCTTCAATCTCAACCTTTGAATCTATTCCGTCAAAATCTGAACCTAGAGCCACAACATCTATTCCTCCAACATTTACAATATGTTTTATATGTCTAACCATATCTTCAAGTTTACTTTCACTTTTATCACTTAAAAATAAGTGGAAGAAGTTAATACCTGTAACTCCACCTTTATTTGCTAATACTTTAATCATATCATCAGTTAAATTTCTAGAATGGCTCATCATTTTTCTTGAATTAGAATGTGTAGCAACTATTGGTTTAGAAGAAATCTTTGCAATTTCATAAAATCCACCATCTGAAATATGAGAAACATCAACTATCATTCCTAATTCATTCATTTTATGCACCACTTCTCTTCCAAAATCAGTAAGTCCTTTTTCTTTATACTCTACTTTATTATGAGGAAAACTCAATTCATTCACATGATTCCAACTTATTGTCATCATTCTAACTCCTAAGTCGTAAAATTTCTTTAAATTCTCTATTTTACCTTCAAGTACTGCACCTTCCTCAATAGATAAAAGTGCTGTAAGTTTACCTTCTGATTGATTTTTCATAATTTCTTCATAATTAGTGGCTAAAGCTATTACATCACTATTTTTTTTCATTTCCTCATGAAATTTACTTGCCATACTCATACAGTAATCAAAAGGATGCTTTACTTCTTCAGTATCAACAAAAAGAGCAAATGTTTGAGCTAATGAATCCCCTTTTTTTAATCTGTCTATATCAACAGAATATTTGTTAGACTTAAGTTCACTTGTCTCTACATTTTCCATTAATTTTGCTATAGTATCACAATGTAAATCAATAAATTTCATATTTATACCCCCTGTATATTTTATATTTATATCTAAAAATAGAAATAGTTGTCCTTATAGACAACTATTTTTAATATTCTTTTTGATGTTACTTAATCTTAGTCTTCTTTTAAGTTAGGTATTACTTTTTTAACTTCTTCAATTTGATGCCATGTTTTATCTATATCATTTTCACTAATATATTTTTTTAAATCAGTTAAAGATGTAAAATCTTTAACTGATAAATTGTCATCATCATCCGCAAATCTTAAAATAAACATGAGACTACCTTACTTTCCACAACATTTCTTATATTTTTTCCCACTTCCACATGGGCATGAATCATTTCTTCCTATTTTTGCTTCTTTAACTATTGTTTTAGATTTCTTGTAAGCCTTTATTATTTCTTTTCTTTGGTCTGCTGGTAGTATTTCTTCCCAACCTTGTAAATTATATAGCCAATGAGCTTCAACAGTTACCATATTGTTATATAATTTTTCCCAATCTATTTTTATAGAAACTTCTTTATCAGCTTCTACATCTTCTAAAACTATACCTTCTTTTAAACTTTCACTTATTCCATCTATGAATCCCATGAAAAATTCATTAGTAGTTCCAAATTTTTCAGCTAATTCACTTACTTTCCCTTCAACAACATCCATTTTATTATTTAATATTTCATTATATATTCCAGCTTCAATTTTTAAATATTCTTCCCAGAATTTTACCTCTGCTTCTTGACTTTCATGATTATCACTTAAATTTCTCCATTCAGTATATAAACTCATACTTTTTCCTCCTAAGTATACCTATATTTTTATAGTATAAAATCTTTTAGTTAGATTAGAAGTTTCTTCTTTTTGATTATACCATATTTTATTTAAAGTTAACTCTTACATTATATCATAATTAAACAATTCTTTTAATACTTTTATAGCATACTCTTGATTTATAAAGTAAGGGCTTGTCGCAATTGTTATTATTTTGGCTTTTTTAATTAAGTTTTTTATCTTTTCTAATTTGAAATCAAATGGTATATAGTCCATATCACTTGAAAATATATCTAAATCTATATCAAGGACAAATTCTGATTCTATATCTAAATCAAATCCATATGAACTGTCTATTATTATTAATTCTGAGAATATGTTATGTTTTAAAGCGGGTTTTATAAAACTTCCTACATTTAAAACTTCATTTGTATACCTGAATACATCTTTTATATTATTTATATCTACATTATAGTTTTCAGGTTCTCTAGTATCCTTATGTTGGTCCACATGCACTAACTTACATCCTCTTGTAAACTCATCCTTCAGCATAGATTTTACCCAAAAATAAAATGCATGATTATGATTGTCAAATACATATATCTTTTTATTTCCCAGGACATATTCGACCATATTCTTCAACCCTATTGCTTTTATTTCCTTATTCTCATCTATTTCATTAAAGACTACCTCATTACCTAACATTACATCATTCAATGTACCATTTATAAGCTTTGGAACATATATACTCTTACCTTCTCTTTTTTCATATGAAAACACATTATTTCCAACTGGTTTTTTTATATAAAACCCAATATATTCATACTTTTCCATAAAAGTTAAATTCCTCCATTATTATAATATATAAGCCTAAATTCACCTATTTTTGTATTCTCCTCATAGACAAATTTATGGTATTCTTGGTGACTAACACTAATATCTTCTCTCAATATGTATTATACAATAAGTATAAGATATATTTATAAATTAGTATTATTTCTTGCGTAAACATAAACGAGATTATCTCAAAATTGATTTTTTTCTAATCAAATTTTAAGTTCAACTCATTTTTGAGTTTTTGTATGTTATTTTTTATTACTTCTTTTTCAATTAATATCTTAAATTTTAATATTGAGGAAATTTGAGTACAAGAAATAGAGCCTATGTATTTTTTTAAATTACTTAAATAGCTATTTCAAATCAATATCCATTTCATTTATTTTCACCATCCTTTACTTTTCTACTCATATACATTAGTCAACAGAGCAATAATATATTCTAATTTGAATTTGTTCTAAATGCTTTAAGATATTCTGATTTTTGATCAATATCCTTATCTCCAATTTCTATTAATTGTTCAACACTTAAATTATCTAATTTTTCAGACTTACCATTAATATTTTTATTAGAAAATACTAATGGTACTTTTAATAAAAATACAATTATCATTAAAATGATGGACTTATTTTTTTATTTAACATATAATCCTCGTTTTATAAAAACATCTAATACTACTAAAAAAAATAGCCATACAAATCAATCAAAGCAATATGTTTATACATTTTATTCAAATTTTTTATAGGTATATTTAGTTTTAGATATCCATAAATTTTCCGCTTTATTTGTATCTAAATTATGTTAGGAATAATTTATGAATACTTAATACATAATAAAGCATATAGGAGTGGTATCATATGAAAAAGAGCACCATATGTTTTTTATTAGTTACAATAATTAGCTGTATTACTTCATATACGTTAGTTGATTTAAATAATTCATCACCTGTATTTAGTGATACACAAAACAATACATCCTTAGAATTGATGTACTTTAACAAGTGGAAAGGCAAGTCATGGATAACTCTAGGTGATAGTATAACAAGGGCTAATGGATATCAGGATAAACTTAAGAATATATTAGGATTCTCAAGAATTGATAATATGGGTGAAAATGGTCAAACAATGGTATCCCAATCTAAAAATAAGTCAACATATACACTTGGAAAGACAATTGATTATAAGGTATACGATTTGGCAACAATTTTTACTGGAACTAATGATTTTAGATATAATAAAAAACTTGGAAAAATTAAAGCTAGCGGAAGTGTTGAGTTTGATGAAACTACCTTTACAGGGTCATATCAGCTGTTAATAGAGAAAATATTGTCATCAAATCCTAGTATAGATTTGGTTTTAATTACTCCGCCCCAAAGAATTCGTGATGGATATGATATTGACTTTACCAATGAAGTTGGAAGTAAGCTAATAGATTATGTAAACGTTATAAAATCTTTAGGTCAGATGTATTCGCTTCCTGTATTAGATTTATACTCTGAAGGTGGGATATCAAAAAAGAATATTAGTACATTTACAAGAGATGGTCTTCATCCAAATGATGTTGGATATGATCGTATATCAGATAAAATGTATAGATTTTTATTAAGCATATAGCAAAGAGAGAAGATTAACTCTTCTCTCTTTGTTCTTTCATTACATCTATCATCATTTTAAAATCTCTTGTATTGTACATAAACATGACTAAATCGGCCTCACTATCTCTTATAATATCATCAATAGATATATCAAGTTTATCAATATATCTAGGATCTACTAGTTGCACCTCTGAGAATATATCCGCGAACAACCATGATGTAGGAGCTTGATATGAATCTCTTATAATAAGTATTTTTTTATCAGATAATGCATCTTCATTTCTAATTTTTAAAATAGAGCAAGCATTACCAAACATATATGCACCACCATATAAAATGTCTTCTTCATTTTTACGAGTAGCTATAACATCTTCTTCCTTGCATTTAGTTTCTGTTTTTCCATCAAATTTATAATATTCGTAATTAGGCTTATCTTTTAGATGAACATATGGAATAGTCTCATCTTCTTTAACTAGTTTATTTAAATTTTTATTGAAACTTCCTAGAAAATATCCTTTATCATACATTGTTTGGGTATAGTTATCCCAAGAAATATTATTTACTATATTCATATCTTCAATTATAAATTTAAAGCCTTCATAAGCTCCTATTCCATTCCAGTGATGGTCTGTTTTAAAATACAAGCCTTCTCGCTGAGATTCATTAAACTCTTTTAAAAAATGTTCATCTACATCTATAGAGTTTATAATTTCTAAATCCAAATAACTTTTGAAAGCATTTTTATTATTAATATCATTTTTTAATCCATCAGTATATTTGGGGTATAAATGTGTTAACATACTTTCTTTATTTGGAGTAGAAATATAATAAACTTTTTTATTTGAATCAGCTGCTATTTTAGATAATTCATTTATTTCATTTGCAGCATCTTTTAATTCTTTTTCAGTCATTGATTTTGATGGCATTGGCATAATCCAGTTATCATCTAGTAAATAATAGTTTTTAATTTTATTTTTACCAAGAACTATTTGTGCCTTAGAGTATATTTCAGATAACTCTTCTCTAAATGGAAACTGGTCTGAAAAATAACTTTCAAATTTACTTGTATATTTTTCAAATTTAAAATCTTGTAGAGTTGGTTTTTGAGCCAACGTTCTATTTTCAGATTCACTAATTTCTTTATCTTTGCTTACTATGTGTATAAGGAATGTTCCTATTATTATAACTACAAAAGGAATTGATATCCACTTTGATTTCTTATTATTCATCTTAATTGTCCCCCCTTAGAATCTGAAATATAAAAATGGATTATATGTAGAATTTATCAATATTACAACCACTATAAACATTAGTGCCACTAAAAAAGTTGAATGAAGTACGTATACAAAATTACTTTCAACCAGCTTTTTAGTTTTTGATTTTAATATTGACTTAAGCTTAGGTATTATAGGTATTGCAAATATAATAGATAAAATTATAATATATCCATAATCATTTATATACATAATAAAGGAGTTATTATATATTGGACTTGAGCCAATTCCAAATAAAACTTGTACAAATTCAGATGCTTGTACTATATTATCTGCTCTAAAGAATACCCATCCAATCATTACTATTAGTACTAAGTATATATGTCTAAATATCTGTGGTACCTTTTTTAGTAATTTATCTAAAAAGGCTTTTTCTATACTAATTAAGATTCCATAATATATACCCCATGTAAGAAATGTCCAGTTAGCACCATGCCATATTCCTGTTAAAGACCATACCACAAATAAATTTGTATACTGCTTAATAGGAGAAACTCTATTTCCACCTAAAGGTATGTATACATAGTCTTTAAACCAACTACTTAGTGATATATGCCATCTTCGCCAAAATTCAGATACAGATTGTGATATGTATGGATAGTTGAAGTTTTCAAGAAAATCAAATCCAAACATTTTACCAAGACCTATAGCCATATCACTGTAACCTGAAAAGTCAAAGTATATTTGAAGTGTATAGCATATTATTCCCAGCCACGATTCAGCTATTGAAAGATTAGCTATATTTGCTGAAAAAACTCCATCTGCTACCACACCAAGTTGATTTGCTAAAATAACTTTCTTAGCTAGTCCACATATAAATCTATTTACTCCAACTGCAAATTTTTCATTAGAATGAGTCCTCTTACTTATTTGCTCATCTACAGTTCGATACCTAACGATGGGACCTGCTACAAGTTGTGGAAATAAACTTACATATAGCCCTAAGTCAAATATATTTTTTTGAACGCTTCCATCTTTTCTGTACACATCAATTACATAACTCATTGTTTGGAATGTGAAAAATGATATACCTAAAGGTAGTGCTATTGTTGGAATGCTTATATGAGCATTAAATAAAGCATTAAAATTGTCTATAAGGAAATTAGAATATTTAAAAATCACCAATAATGATATGTTAAAAATCACAGATAATGTTAACCACAATTTCTTTTCTTTCTTATTATCTGAAGATACTTTAAGCCCAAACATATAATTGATTGCTATAGACCCAAGCATTAAGAATATATATCTAGGTTCCCCCCATGCATAAAAGAATAGACTCATAAGTAATAACACAAAATTTTTAAGTTTATCATTAACTAAAAAATAAAGTATAAAAACTACAGGTAAAAACGCGAATAAAAATGTTAAGCTACTAAAAATCATATTTTTATATCAATTTAAATCCTCTAAATTGATATATTCACCTCCTTTAATTGACACCTTTATGGATCTATTTTATTATATAACTACACTTGAACAAACTTTGTTTAAAAAAAATGTATAATAGTGGACTAACATAGTTATATTTAGATACAAAATGTATTAGTATGTAAATTTAAGTAAGAGTAGGACTTAATTTTATAATTAGAGCCATCTCTTGATAATCATGAAAGTTATTTTTGACAGACTTATTCCTTATATAAATATAAAATTATATAAACGCATAAAATCATAATATTTTTCTTGAATCTAAGTCTATTTTATATATTACTTATATAGGTTAACATAATAACATAAAAAACATATTTTGCAAATATTTTTAATTTAATTGTAATTATTTGTTATTGAAAATATTATTTATATATACTCATCTCGACACAAAATCTTATAATAACGAGTCGCACCTGGAAATTTTCAAACATATTGTAAACACTTATTTACATAGATTTTTCATTTCTAACTATAAATTCGTTATATTTCTAGTTGTGCAAATAAATTTTCTAGAAGAATAAATGCATTGTGTTATTTTTTGCCCAAAAAGGGGATAACTCAAAGTTTTATTTTGAGATATCCCCATATAAATAAGTATAAATATTTAAGCAATCTTGTTATTCAAATTCTTATTTTCTCTTTTGTTTATCTTATTTAAAGCATAAGTGGCAAATATACCTATAACTGCACATACTACAGATAAAATAAATATATATGTATATCCTGTTTGTCCATATTTATCTAACCAATTACCTGCAATAGTGTAATAAAATGCGTCTGGAGAAAATCCTATAAATGACGCAAATCCAACTACTGCTCCTGTGGTTTCTAAAGATATATTAGACTCTGAAACAGATGCAAAGTATATACCTCTAAATCCAAATAATATTACACTTAGTATTATCATGTTTATTACAGCTATCCATATAAATCCTGCACTCTTAGGAATAACCAAGTAAGCAGCTGTGCTCACTGTCATTAGTATAAATCCTACAAACATTACTCTTATAGATGAACCAACTTTATCTGTTATGACACCAGCAACTGGAGATGCACCCATTTTTATAACATAAGTTCTGATTATTGATAGAGCTGAAACTAGAGTCATTGGCATTACGTAAACTTCTGATAAGTATGGACTTAAATAAGTTAAACTTGAAAATACTAAATAAGTTGAAAATATTATAAGACCAATCAACCAAGCCTTTGGCATTGTAACTACTTTTAATAATGACTTAATGCTTAATCCTTCGTCTGATGTTCCACTATCTTTTTTATCTTCTACTAAGAAGAATAGAAGTATACCACATATTATAGATGCTGCAGAATATAACCATACTACATATTTGAATCCTACTGTTATTTCAGCAAATTTACCAAAAAAGTAAAGACCTATAAAAGAAATTAATGTACCTGATACACCTGATAATCCTTCATAAAAACCAAATATTCTTCCTTGCTCTGACTCACTTCCTTGCATTCTAACAACCTTAACAGATGCTGAGAAGAAAGTTAATATAGTCGTAAATCCCCATAATACAAATATTAAAAGTATCATACTATATGATGGGAATGTAGAGAAATAAAATCCAAGTATTCCTGAAGCAATTAAAGAAAAAGTTATCAGTTTTCTAACTGAGAATCTATCTGCAAACCATCCTCCTATAAAATAAGATACCATTCCTACTAATCCATATAAACTTAATAAGTTCCCTATTTGTGTATGACTTAATGCTAAAGCCTGTTGCATTGGGTCATAAAATGATGATTTCATATATGGTAAACTATACATAGCTGTTGTTCCAAATGCCAATATGAATATTATTAAAAATCTTTTAACATTACTTTTGTTTTCCATTGATTCTCTCTCCTTAAAATTTTATTGTTTATAATCTCATTCATGTAATTTTATTTTAATTTTTTTATTGCTTGTTTGAAGTCATTTATTATGTCATTTGAAGATTCTAATCCAACAGCTATTCTTATTAGATTTTCTCCATTCATTTGAACCAATGTATGTTCTTCCCCTAAGCTTGTTGCTATTGTTGCAAGCTCTAAAGAATTCATTAATTTTCTACTAGCTTGGTCTCTTGTCAAACCATTTATACCATCCTTAAGTTTAAATGAAACTACCCCTCCACCTAAACCATTCATTTGAGTTTTACAAAGCTCATATTGAGGATGAGATTTTAGTGCTGGATATTTTACTAATTCTACATTTTCTTCTTTCTCTAAAAACTCTGCTACTGCTAATCCATTTTCACAATGTTTTTTCATTCTCATATCTAATGTTTTCATACCCCTTAAAATCATCCACGCACTCATTGGTGGTAAAGATGCTCCTGTAAAACAACATAAACTTGGCCATCTAACTAAATCTATCAATTCTTTTGAGCCTGCTACTGCTCCTCCTAAAGTATCCCCATGTCCATTTATAAATTTAGTAAGACTATGTATTACTAAGTCTGCACCTAAATCTATTGGTCTTTGCAAGATTGGTGTACCAAAAGTACTATCAACTATAGCTAAGCTTTTATTTTCATGAGCAATTTCTGCTATTGTTTTTATATCTACTAAATCTAAGGATGGATTTAAAGGACTTTCTATATAAACTATCTTAGTATTTGGTTTCATTGCATCTTTTACATTTTGAGGATTTACTGCATCTACAAATGTAACTTCAACTCCAAATTTAGATAACAATTCAGACATAAATAATTTAGTATGTGAGAATATTCCATCTGAGCTAACTATATGGTCTCCACTTTTTACTAATGCCAATATAGTAGATGTTATTGCTCCCATACCTGATGTACTAGATATAGCGCTTTCTGCATTTTCAAGCATAGCTAACTTAGCCTCTAACTCTGTAAGTGTTGGATTACACTCTCTTGTATACACATATCCCCATGTCATACACAACTCTTCAAAATGTTCTACTGTCTTTGCAGCAAATGTTGCTGTTTGACATATTGGTGTAGCTAATGCTCCTGTTGCTGGGTCTGCACTATGTCCCCAATGTATTATTTTTGTCTCTAAATCTTGATTAATATTATTACTCATTTTGATTCCCTCCTGTTTTGATTTATCTATACAACGTTTTCCCAGCTAAATTTCACCAATTTAGCTTATCCTTAATATATTTTTTTAAGTATACTTTTATATTTGTTATAATTCCTAAAAATCTGACACTTATTTTGTTTTTTTACAGTTCTAATTATAAACTCTATAGTAACTATAGAGTCAATATATTTTTGATATTTTTTTTACAATGTTTAAAATTTTTGATACAAAAATAGGTATATCTTAGAATAACTAAGGTCATTCTAAGATATACCTATTTTTATACTATATATTAAATAATTTACATAAAGCATCAACTTTTTATATCATACATAAGTTTTTCAATATTTATTACCTTTTCATAAATGCATTACAGTTAAGGACTTTAATATTACTTAATATTTATAACAAAATATACCTTTATAAAATTATATAATTTAAAAATATCCTATAAAAAGTTAAAAAAGTTTTTCTACTTATTAAATCTAAAAATAAGATTATTTAAAGGCATAAATATATTTAGTTTACTTATACCTCTAATATTTCATAAATTATGCCTCATTAGATTGACTTCTTAGCACGAATAAGTGTACTCTTAGATATGCCAGTCATCTTCACAACCTCTCTATAGGATTTAGAATTTAATAATCCCAATGCATATTGTATCTGTTGATTGCTGTATTTCTTTGGTCTACCATCTTTAAAATCTTTTTTCTTCCTAGCAAATTCTTTCCCTAATTGAGTACGTTCTATTATCATGTTTCTCTCAAGTTCTGCAACTGCAAGTAATGTAGTTAGAAAAAACTTGCCCATTGAAGTATTTTCTAAGAGACCTATATTTAAAATATGAACACTCACTTCTTTAGCGAACAAACCTTCTATTAGTTGTATCCCTTCTGATGTACTTCTCGCTAGTCTATCTAATTTAGTAGCAACAAGTAAATCTCCCTTTTTTAGAGATGATATAATTTTTTCAAATTTAGGTCTATTTGTAGTAGTACCTGTATAAGTTTCCTTTATTATTTTAGCATCATTATATTTGTTCAATATTTCTTGCTGTTGCTGATACAGACTGTTATTATCTGTTTGATTTTTTGTACTTACACGGCAATATCCATATATAATAATCATCACTTCCTAACATAAATATTTAGTACAGAAGTTACTCATAAGTCTGTATTTATTTATCTTTATCCATTTTACTAAAACGGTTTTTTAGTGTCAATACTGTTAACTTTTGACACCATAATAATTCCTTTATAATTTGTTTGACTATGTCAAAAATTACCAATATAATGAAATTAATGAGTCTATACAAATTGGAGGAAATAATATGAATAGTCTGTTAAAAGAAGCAATAGATGAATTAAAAAACATCCATTGCGGAGAAGTTTTTTTATTAAAAGAATTGTTCAAAGGCTATGAATGGAACAGGTTGGAGATGAATATCAGATTAAAATTAGGAAAGCTTTTTTTGTATGAAGTGGTAAGTAATCCCAATTTGAATGTAGAGGTCATAAATAAAAACTCTGCTTATCAGCAAATGTATAAAAAAAAATAATCACTTAAATGTATATAATAATATAATCTTCTTGTTGATTCAAAAGTTAAAACTTTTAATACAAAACAATCGTGCTATTTTAATATTTATCAATATGTCTAAGTTTATAGAATTAGTACATATAAATAGTATTGTTTAAATCACATTGTTTAAGATAGATAAATCTTAACCCTACTCCAGCATAAATACTAAAATAGGGCTTAGAATTATCTATATTTTTATCTCATAAAATGTTTAGCCCTTCCTCTTGATTGAACATATATATCTGGGGAAATACAATAAAAGCGTGAATTTATGAAATTTCCAAAGTCAGAAAACTTCAACTTAAACTTAGGTATTCCAAAGCTTTCAGGTGCTATCTCATCAACCCCAAAATAGATGACAATTCCACCATCTGTAAGATAAAAAGCTTGGTCTTCAGGTACAACTAATTCAACATTAGAATAATACATTTCTCTATTTTCATTTATTTGAGATTTTATATAATCAGTTATTATATTTATATAATCAACCCTATCTCTAAAAATATCACCAAGCAAAAGTTCCTTTCCAGTTGTCAAATCTATATTGTAATTATTCAATGTATTGTATTTAGGTCCAGAGTTATTAGTAAATCCCATAAGGTTTAATATCATACTTAGTACATAATTTTTATTAAAAGTAACTGCGTAATTAGTGGATACCCAATAACTTTGTTTTGGAAGTGAATTTTGAGAAGCTGCATTATTATATTCTTGTTCTTCTTCCTGCAAACCGTTTTTAAAATTATTTACAGTCATTCTTACAGCATTGTTTATGTTATTTAAAATAACTGGGTTTACGTACGTAGATTGATTTCTAATATTGTATATAACAGGATACTTTACATCATATGAAAAATACTTACTTCTTTCAAAGTCTTCATTAAATTGCACATATAATATATTATATGTACAAGTATTTGTGGATTGATAATTTTCCATTAAAATCCTCCCCCTTTTATAAAAAAATCAGATACAATATAATATGCTTAAAACAGTAATAATGTTAATAGTAAATGTAAAGAATAGAAAGTATCTAAAACAGCAAAAAATGACTAATTTTGTGGTATAATACATAGGATTGAGAGTTATTTTATAGGAGGAAAAATATGTTATTATTAGCAGATAAATGGAAAGATTATGAACTTATAGATATGGGAAATGGAGAAAAATTAGAACGTTGGGGTAATTATGTACTTAGAAGACCAGACCCACAAGTTGTATGGCCAATGGAATCTGAATGGGCTTTATGGAAAAACCCTCATGGACATTATCATAGAAGTAATAAAGGCGGAGGTCAATGGGAGCACAAAAAAAGATATCCAGAACAATGGACTATAAATTATAAAAACTTAAAGTTTCACATTAAACCAACTGGATTTAAACATACTGGATTGTTCCCAGAACAAGCAGCTAACTGGGATTGGATGATAGAAAAAATAAAGAAAGCTAACAGACCTATAAAAGTGTTAAATCTTTTTGCATATACAGGTGGAGCTACTGTAGCTTGTGCATCTGCTGGTGCAGAAGTATGTCATGTTGATGCTGCAAAAGGTATGGTTAATTGGGCAAAAGAAAACATAGAGTTATCAGGTCTTAAAAATCAAACAGTAAGATTTATAGTAGATGATGTTGTAAAGTTTGTTGAAAGAGAAATAAGAAGAGGTAAAAAATATGATGCAATAATAATGGACCCACCTTCTTATGGAAGAGGTCCTAAAGGAGAGGTATGGCAAATAGAAGAAAAGTTATATAGTTTTGTAGATTTATGTATGGGAGTTTTATCAGATAACCCTTTGTTTTTCTTGATTAATTCTTATACAACAGGTTTTTCTCCAATAGTTCTTGAAAATGTATTGTCTACAACAATAGGTAAGAAGACAAATACAGGAGATGTATATGGTGGAGAATTAGGAATACCAGCTTCCAGAGATGGTAAGATACTTCCTTGTGGTATATTTGGAAGATGGGAGAAAAAATAATGATAAAAGTCATATATGAAGATAACCATTTATTAGTTGTAGAAAAACCAGTTAACATATTATCTCAGGGAGATAATACTAATGATAAGGATATGGTAAATCTTTTAAAAGACTATATTAAAAAAAAGTATAACAAACCTGGAAATGTATATATTGGTTTAATACATAGATTGGATAGACCAGTAGGTGGAGTTATGGTTTTTGCAAAAACATCAAAGGCAGCATCTAGATTATCTGAGCAAGTGAGAAATAAGAGCTTCAAAAAAACCTATCTAGCTGTTGTTCATGGCAAGATAAAATCTAGTTCAGATACATTAAGGGATTTTTTATATAAGAATAAAAAGACTAATATGGTAACTGTAGTGAAAAAAAATCATACAGATGCCAAAGAAGCTGAACTTAACTATAAAGTATTAGACTTTAAAGAAAATTTAAGCTTAGTTCAAGTTAACTTAAAGACTGGTCGCTCTCATCAGATAAGAGTTCAATTTTCAAGCAGAAAACATCCATTATATGGAGACCAAAGATATGGAAAAGAAATAAATAAAGTTGGACAACAAATATCTCTTTGGTCCAATAAGATAGAAATCTACCATCCTACTACAAAAGAAAAAATGGAGTTTACATGCCATCCACCTGATAAATATCCATGGAATATATTTTAAATCTCAAATGAGGTGATTATATGAGTAAAAAATTTTCAATAGGTGAAATGTCAAAGCTTCATAAAATAAGTATACAAACACTAAGATACTATGACCAAATAGGTTTATTTAAACCTGTTCATGTTGATAAAGAAAGCAATTACAGATATTACTCAATTGACCAATTTTCACAATTAGATATTATAAAATACTTAAAGTATTTAGGTATGCCCTTAAAAGAAATTAAATCAAAGCTTGATGAAAATAATGAAGAAATTCTAAAGCTACTGACTAATAAAATTAATATAGTGGACGAAAAAATTAAAGAATTAGAACTAATAAAAAAAGTGCTAAGTGCAAAGAAAGAAACCATGGAAAAAGGTATGAAAGTGGATGAAGTCGGTAAAATAGTGAGAAAACATATCCCACGAAGAAGTATCTTATCTATAGAATATGAAGAAGGATTAAGTAATGAAGAAACTATGGAACTTTCCAGAAGACAAATAGCAAATATACTAGAAGATAATATATCTGTGTTTTATGGTGGAGTAAGTGGACTTGTATCTATAGATAAATTTTTAAAAGAAGATAAAGTTATTTATGACAATAGTTTTGTAACTGTTGAAAGAGATTTATTTGATATAAAATCACAAAAATATATAACAGAAATTTCAGCTGGTGACTTTATTTGTATGACATATAAAGGGTCTTACAAAGAAAACTATACTGCTTTTAAGAAACTAGTTGATTATGTTGAGTATAAAAGAATACCTATTGAAAATTATATATATGAAATACCTATAATAGACCCTCTGTCTACAAACAACGAAAAAGAACTTCTAACTGAAATTCAGATACAAGTTAAAAAAAGAGAAATTGACTTAAGATGCCTGGTATAGTAATTTAGTTTGCTTATAAATCTTAATATAGTTGTCTATTATCAATATACGGTTTCTCTGGATTGTGATTACTCACAGTGAACTTTTTAAGAAAACAGGTGGGAACATGGATAAAGCCAATTCCCACCTGTTTTTAATCAAGCCATATCATCACGAAGTGCGTCAATAATATTTTCTTTTTTTATTTTATTAATAGTATACAACATTGTAATGAACACAATAAATAGAACACTAAATATACTAATTCCGATACTAGCCCATGGAATCACAAAATCGATATCATCTGTAACCATTACTTTATGAATTAGTCAGGACGAAATTACTGCTATAGGAAGGCCGAAAATCAACGCCCTTATACCATAAAAAGCACACTCAAAATTCATCATCTTCTGGAAATCATGCTCAGACATTCCTACTGAACGAAGCATGGCAAGCTCTCTACGGCGTAGCTTGATATTAGTTGAAATTGTGTTAAACACATTGGCAATCGAAATCAGAGAAATCATAATTATGAAAGTATATGAAAACACATTGGCAATAAAAATGTAATTGCGATTCTCATCCATCATTCCATACATATTTGTTAAAAATGTTCATTAACGGTTCACCTTCCTATCATCACGCACTACTTTTCCATCTGAAATGCAGATAGTTCTATCTGCCTGTAGGGCAATATTTTCATCGTGTGTGACAATGATGAGAGTCTGGTGATATTTGTTATGGCTTTCTTTTAGTAGATGGATAATCTCCTGTCCGTTTTTGCTGTCTAGGCTACCAGTAGGTTCATCTGCAAGCATAACTGCTGGTGCATTCATCAATGCACGACCAATAGCAACACGTTGCTGCTGACCTCCAGAAAGCTGGTTTGGCAAATGTGTTTTTCTTTCTTTTAAGCCAAGTTATTCTAACAGTTCATTTAACCTTTCTTGGTTAACCTTACGCTTATCCATAAGTATAGGTAGAGTAATATTTTCCACCACATTTAACGTTGGTGTCAGATTGTGAAACTGATAAATCAATCCAACTTGTCGCCTGCGGAAAATAGCAAGTTTTTCATTGCTCTGACCATATACATCCTGCCCCTCCAGATATATCTTTCCACTTGTTGGTACGTCCACGCCTGCGATGGAATGTAGCAATGTAGATTTACCAGAACCAGAGGAACCAATGATTGCAGTAAACTCTCCTTTTTCAACAGTAAGTAAAACACGGTCGAGTGCAGTAACTTGGTTTTCATTCTTACCATAGACTTTGCATAAATCTTCAATTTTTAAAAATTCCATTATATAAGTCTCCTTTCATATTTTATAAATATATCATAGGACTTTCAATTTAAATCTCCCCAAATTTTTGTTCCTTTTGGTACATTAATTTGTAAAGTTATATTGTGTAGTTCCATGGGAATTAGAAATTGGTGAAGTGCAGCACTAATCAAATTATTTACATCAATTTCTTCTTTTTGAAAAACCACAATACCTGCATCCAAACGAGATAATTTTAAAAGTGAAGTAATCAACCAATCCATTCGCACAAGCAATTCCTCTGTTTCCCTTATCAAATCTTTTCTCTCCTTTTCATCAGGATTATTCTCTAACAATGACAAAATAAGAGTAACTGATGTAAGGGGAGTACGGAGTTGGTGGGCGATGTCAGCCAGTGAATCGGCAAGATATTCTTCACTTTGTAGAATGGAAAGTTCGCCTTCCTCTGATTCAGCGATATATAAGTGGTCAGCATTATGAAGCACAATATCGATTTGTTCTGAAATATGTGCAATGCTTTCGTATCGGTTTTTAGTAAACATGAAAAACACAGTTCCAAATGCAGTGGCAAGTATCCCAGTCATAACATTGATTGCAAATCCCAAAGTTACAGTAACAATAGTTATTAATAAAAATAAAATGGCAAACTTCTGAAACTCTTTATTTCGAAGCATACCCTACCCCCAATCTATACCCTGTCCCACGAACAGTCAAAATTATTTGTGGACTTGAAGGGTCGTCTTCTATCTTCTCTCGCAAGCGTTTGATGTACACAGTCAATGTATTGTCATTAACAAACTCGCCTGCTGCATCCCACAATTCGTCAAGCAATCTGACCCTTGTAATGATACTTTTTGGATTGCTAATAAACACCAACAACAAGCGGTATTCTAAAGCTGAAAGAAAAACTTCGTTACCGTTTTTTTTAACAACACCAGTTGACATATCGACATAAAGCCCACAGATTTCAAAAGCCGACCCAAAACGCTCACTTTTTCGTAGTGCTGTTCTAATTCGAGCAATCAATTCACGTGGACGAAAAGGCTTGGTGATATAATCATCCGCACCCATGTTAAGCCCAGTAACAACACTCGATTCATCTCCTGAGGCTGTTAGAAAGATAACCGGAATCTCTTGCTTTTCTTTAATTTCTGTGCAAATCGTAAACCCATTTCCGTCAGGTAAGGAAATATCAATCAGTGCCAAGTCAAATTTATTCTCAGCAATCTCTACAAGGGCTTCACTTCTTGTGGGTACATGGGTTACTATAAACCCTTCTGAGTCAAGCAAAAGAATAAGATTCTTGGCAATTGCTTTATCATCCTCAACCAAAAATATCCGTTTCATTTACTTTCACCCTCCTCTGTTTTATTAGTTTTATATCTTCCAGCAGAGTAATAATACACTACTATTTTATCTATTATTCCAAAATTTTCAGTAGTTTCTTTTGTTCTTATATAATCCATACATAACACCTCCATTGATTTATTATATTTCTTATAACAGAAATATACAATCTAGGACAAAAAACATAATGTAAGTGCAACTATTTTTTAACTCACTAACTTATAAACATACACTCCAACGCACGCCACCTCCCTGATGATGTGCTTATCAATCTACATGTTTACTATGGTACCCCCATGTTAGTATACGCTTTATAATCGATACTTGAAAAATTAAGCTCGATGTTTTATTATATACTTATATATACCTTATAATACGATGTATATGATATAATAAAGTAGGTGAATCTATGGACTTGAATAAAGAAGTACTTAAGGGTCATATTGATACTTTAATATTATCAATAATAAATAAAGGGGATTCATATGGTTATGAAATAGCAAAAGTAGTTAGAGATGAAACAACTTTTGAATTAAAGGAAAGTACTCTCTATGTATCTCTTAAAAGACTAGAATCTAAGGGTCTAATAAAATCATATTGGGGAAATGACCAAGGACTTGGAAGTAGAAGAAAGTATTACAATATAACAGACGAAGGAAAAGAAAACTTAGAATTAAAGATTCAAGAGTGGGACTTTATACAAAGCGTTATTAACAAATTTCTAAAGAGAGGGAAATAGATTATAAAAGGCGAGAGCTTCTATAGCTAACGCCTTTAAAATAATTTAATACTATATAGTTGTCATGAATAACTGTAAATAAATTTGTGTAAAATAGAAAATTTATCACTTCTACTCAGCTATATTATAAACTTTTAACTTATCTTTGTTTAAATGTTTCTTTTTAACTTCTACCAAAGCTTTTAGTGTATCCAAAGATGTCATTATTTCAGTAGAAAATTCAATGGCTGTTCTTCTCATTTTAAATCCATCCCTTGTAGAGTCATTTCCTTTAGTAGGTGTATTTATTACTATGTCAACTTGTTTATTTCTTATAGCATCTAGTATATTTGGTCTAGGCTCTTCAATTCTATTTACTATATCTGCCTCTATTCCATTTTCTCTTAAACTCTTAGCTGTTCCTTCTGTAGCAACAAAAGTATATCCTAACTCTTTCATATCTTTTGCTATCTCTATAAATTCATCTTTATCATGATTATTGACAGTAGCAAGTACTACCCCTCTTTCATCAGACATATGTCTACCTGCCGCCAAGAATCCTTTATATAAAGCTTCTTCTAAATTTTCTCCTACACCTAGGACTTCTCCTGTAGATTTCATCTCAGGTCCTAGACTTACTTCAACCTTAGATAATTTAGACATTGAGAATACTGGCACTTTTACTGATACTAATTTTGGCTCTTTGTAAACTCCTGTACCATATCCTAAATCTTTTAATTTAGCCCCTAGCATACACTTAGTTGCTAAATCAACTATTGGTACTCCACTCACCTTACTTATATATGGAACTGTTCTACTAGCTCTAGGGTTAACCTCAATTATATATAATTCATTTTGGAATTCTATAAACTGTATATTAACCATACCAAGTACATTAAGGTCTAAAGCTATCTTCTTAGTGTATTCTACTATCTTTTCTTTTATTTCATCAGATATATTTTGGCTTGGATACATTGTTGTACTATCTCCAGAATGAACTCCAGCTCTTTCCAAATGCTCCATTATACCAGGTATCAATATATCTTCTTTATCACATATAGCGTCTACTTCTATTTCTCTACCAGTTAGATATTTATCTATAAGTACTGGATTTTTATGGTCTCTATCAAATGCATCATCCAAATACTGAATTAATTTTTCTTCGTTATAAGTTATTTCCATACCTTGACCACCAAGTACATAAGATGGTCTAACTAATACTGGATAGCCTAACTCCTTAGCAATTCCAACACCTTCATTAGTTGTCCATACACCTTTTCCTTTTGGTCTATTTATATCTAGTCTTTCTAGTAAATCATCAAACTTTTCTCTATCTTCTGCTGCATCTATATCTCTAAAGTCAGTTCCCAATATAGGTATGTTTTTTTCGTGTAAGAACTTAGCCAATTTTATAGCTGTTTGCCCACCAAACTGTAATATTACACCTTCTGGTTTTTCTTTTTCGATTATATTTAAAACTTCTTCTTCTGTTAATGGTTCAAAATATAACTTATCTGATGTATCAAAATCTGTACTTACTGTTTCAGGATTATTGTTTACAATTATAGTTTCTATTCCCATTTTTCTTAAAGATTTTACACAATGAACTGAACAATAGTCAAATTCTATACCTTGACCTATTCTTATTGGACCAGAACCCAATACTATCACTTTTCTCTTATCACTAACAACTACCTCATCATATTGCTCATAAGTTGAATAATAGTAAGGTGATAGAGCTTCAAATTCTCCTCCACATGTATCAACCATTTTATAAACTGGCTGTATATTATATAGACTTCTTAATTCATATAATTTTTCTGGGCTTATCTTCATTAAGTCAGATATACCTTTATCAGAGAATCCTTTTTTCTTTAATTCATGTAGATACTCTTTATCTAGGTCTTCTATTTTTAGAACTTTTAATTTTTCTTCTTGCTCTACTATCCATTTAAATTTGTTTATAAACCACTTATCAACACCTGTTATTTCTGATATCATTTCTACTTTATAGCCTCTTCTTATCATTTCAGCTAAATCAAATAATCTCTCATCATCAGGTACTACAACTCTAGCCTTTAATTCTTCTAATGTTCTACCTTCTGATGGTGCATGAACCAACGAATATTTTCCTGTTTCAAGTGATCTTATCCCTTTAAGAATTGCAGCCTCAAAGTTACTACCGATACTCATGATTTCACCAGTTGCCATCATCTTAGTACCTAATTTTCTATTGGCATGTCTAAATTTATCAAATGGCCACTTTGGTATTTTTACTACTACATAATCTAATGTTGGCTCAAAACAAGCATAAGTTTTTTTAGTCACTGCATTTTCTATCTCATCCAAAGTGTAACCTAAAGCTATCTTAGCTGCTACTTTTGCTATTGGATATCCTGTAGCCTTTGATGCTAAGGCTGATGACCTACTGACCCTTGGGTTTATTTCTATTATCGCATATTCTAAACTATGTGGGTTTAAAGCTATTTGAACATTACATCCACCTTGAACCTCTATTGCATTTATTATGTCTATTGATGCTTTTCTAAGTAATTGATACTCTTCATCACTTAGAGTTTGACTTGGTGCAACAACTATACTATCTCCTGTATGAACTCCAACTGGGTCTACATTTTCCATATTACATACAGTTATACAGTTCCCATTTCCATCTCTCATTACTTCATATTCTATTTCTTTCCAACCTTTTATACTCTTTTCAAGAAGAACTTGACCTACTGGACTTAATTGTAATCCATGTGTAAGAGTTTCTCTTAATTCTTCCTCAGTATCGGCTATACCTCCACCAGTTCCACCTAATGTATATGCTGGTCTTACAACTACTGGATATCCTATTTTGTTGGCAAATTCAAGTCCTGCTTCTAAATTTGTAACTATATCACTAACTATTACTGGCTGATTTATTTCTTTCATTACCTCTCTAAACAAATCTCTATCCTCGCCCTTTTTTATAGACTCTATAGATGTCCCTATAACTTTTACATTATATTTATCTAGTATACCAGCATCATGTAATTCTACAGCTAAGTTTAATCCTGTTTGACCACCCATACCTGCAAGTAAACTATCTGGTCTTTCTTTTTCTATTATTTTTTCTATAAATTCTATTGTTAATGGCTCTATATATATTTTATCTGCAATCTCTTTATCAGTCATTATCGTAGCTGGATTACTATTTACTAATACAACTTCAATTCCCTCTTCTTTTAATGCTTGGCAAGCCTGTGTTCCTGAATAGTCAAACTCTGCCGCCTGACCTATTATTATTGGCCCTGACCCTAATACTAAAGTTTTCTTTATACTATCTAATTTAGGCATAACTCATTCTCCTTATCTAAACAATTTTCACATCTCTTATCTTCATCATCTATATAATCAATTTTAATTACTTTATTTCATCTTAAATTTAAGTTTTCTCATTATATACATCTATATTAATTAAATCAATCTTTTTTGATTTAAGTTATTCTTATTTTTTAGTTATATATCCTAATATTATCTATTTTACTAACTCTAAAAATTTATCGAAAATATAGTCATTATCTTTTGGTCCTGGACAAGCCTCAGGGTGGTATTGAACACTGTATACATCTAGTTTCTCATGTCTCATTCCTTCAACAGTATTATCATTTAAATTTATATGTGTCACTTTCATGTGTTCAGGAACTTCTGAAACATAATACCCATGATTTTGAGAAGTTATAAAGACTTTTCCCTCTTCTAAATCTTTAACTGGGTGATTTCCACCTCTATGTCCAAATTTAAGCTTAGCAGTTTTTCCTCCAAGAGCTAAAGCTAAAAGTTGATGTCCTAAGCATATTCCAACTATAGGCTTTTTACCAATAAGAGCTTTTATATTTTCTATAACATCTTCTAAGTCTTCTGGGTCTCCAGGTCCATTTGACAAGAATATTAAATCAGGGTTTATACTTAATACATCTTCAGGAGATGTTGTAGCTGGAAATATTGTTACATCACATCCACGAGCTATAAATGACCTTAATATATTTCTTTTAACTCCAAAATCCATCACAGCCACTTTTGGACCATTCCCTTTTATATGCTCTACTTCTTTTCTTGTAACTGTTCTAACTGCTTCTGTATTTGAAAACTTATCCAATTTATGTTTAACATCTTCTAACTTGCTGTCTTCTAATGTAATTATACCTTTCATTGTTCCATTATTTCTAAGTATCTTAGTCAAAGCTCTTGTATCTATTCCTTCAAGACCGATAACTTTATTTTGTTTTAAATATTGGTCTATATCAATTTCACATCTAAAATTACTTGGAGAATCACTTTTTTCCCTTACTATGAATCCCTTTACTTGAACTTTTTCAGACTCTGCTGATGATAAATTTATACCATAATTTCCTACAAGAGGATAAGTCATAGTAACTATTTGACCATAGTAAGAAGGGTCTGTTAAAACTTCACCATATCCTATCATAGAAGTATTAAATACTACTTCTCCTACACTTTCTTTTAAATATCCAAATGCCTTTCCTATAAAAACTGTTCCATCTTCTAATATTAACCTTGCTTTCATATTACAGTACCTCCTAATAATTCTCTTTAGGCAAACTAAAGAACATTAACTAAATATTAGCTTTTAAATATCTATATATATTTTTCACTTTTACATTCTAGTTTTATACTTATTTACATTTATTTTTTATCTTTTTCTATTATACTACAAATTTCTTAAAAAAAAGAAGTTATCTCAAAAGTAAAAACTCATAGAAAAAATAACTTCTTCTTTTTAATTTAATAATTAAATTCTTAAACTATACAATCAACTTAATCTCTATTCAGCTATATTGTAAACTTTTAACTCATCTTTATTTAAGTGCTTCTTCTTAACCTCTACCAAAGCTTTTAATGTATCCAAAGATGTCATTATTTCAGTAGAAAATTCAATAGCTGTTCTTCTTATTTTAAATCCATCCCTTGTAGAGTCATTTCCTTTAGTAGGTGTATTTATTACTATATCAACTTGTTTATTTCTTATAGCATCTAATATGTTTGGTCTAGATTCTTCTACTCTATTTACTATATCTGCCTCTATTCCATTTTCTCTTAAACTCTTAGCTGTTCCTTCTGTAGCAACAAAAGTATATCCTAACTCTTTCATATCTTTTGCTATCTCTATAAACTCATCTTTATCATGATTATTGACAGTAGCAAGTACTACCCCTCTTTCATCAGACATATGTCTACCTGCCGCCAAGAATCCTTTATATAAAGCTTCTTCTAAATTTTCTCCTACGCCTAGAACTTCTCCTGTAGATTTCATCTCAGGTCCTAGACTTACTTCAACCTTAGATAATTTAGACATTGAGAATACTGGCACTTTTACTGATACTAATTTTGGCTCTTTGTAAACTCCTGTACCATATCCTAAATCCTTTAATTTAGCCCCTAACATACACTTAGTTGCTAAATCAACTATTGGTACTCCGCTCACTTTACTTATATATGGAACTGTTCTACTAGCTCTAGGGTTAACCTCAATTATATATAATTCATTTTGGAATTCTATAAACTGTATATTAACCATACCAAGTACATTAAGGTCTAAAGCTATTTTTTTAGTATACTCTACTATCTTTTCTTTTATTTCATCAGATATATTTTGGCTTGGATACATTGTTGTACTATCTCCAGAATGAACTCCAGCTCTTTCCAAATGTTCCATTATACCAGGTATTAATATATCTTCCTTATCACATATGGCATCTACTTCTATTTCTCTACCAGTTAGATATTTGTCTATAAGTACTGGATTTTTATGGTCTCTATCAAATGCATCTTGTAGGTATTGAGATAATTTTTCTTCGTTATAAGTTATTTCCATACCTTGACCACCAAGTACATAAGATGGTCTAACTAATACTGGATAACCTAATTCATTAGCAACTTCAATACCTTCGCTAAGTGACCATACACCCTTTCCTTTTGGTCTATTTATATCTAGTCTTTCTAGTAAATCATCAAATTTTTCCCTATCTTCTGCTGCATCTATATCATCAAAGTCAGTTCCCAATATAGGTATGTTTTTTTCATGTAAGAACTTAGCCAATTTTATAGCTGTTTGCCCACCAAACTGTAGTATTACACCTTCTGGTCTTTCTTTTTCGATTATACTTAAAACTTCTTCTTCTGTTAATGGTTCAAAATATAACTTATCTGATGTATCAAAATCTGTACTTACTGTTTCAGGGTTATTGTTTATGATTATAGTTTCTATATCCATTTTTCTTAAAGATTTTACACAGTGAACTGAACAATAGTCAAATTCTATACCTTGACCTATTCTTATTGGACCAGAACCCAATACTATCACCTTTTTCTTATCACTAACAACTACCTCATCATATTGCTCATAAGTTGAATAGTAATAAGGAGATATAGCATCTATCTCACCTGCACAAGTGTCAACCATTTTATATGCTGGTTTTATATTATATAGACTTCTCAATTCATATAATTTTTCTGGGCTTATCTTCATCAAGTCAGATATACCTTTATCAGAGAATCCCTTTTTCTTTAATTCAAGAAGATAATCTTTAGTTAAATCTTCAATTTTCATAACTTTTAGTTTTTCTTCTTGCTCTACTATCCATTTGAATTTATTTATAAACCATTTATCTATACCTGTAATTTGCTCTATCATTTCTACTTTATAGCCTCTTCTTATCATTTCAGCTAAATCAAATAATCTCTCATCATCAGGTACTACAACTCTTTTCTTTAGTTCCTCAATACTTCTCTCTTCAGATGGTGAGTGAACTAATGAATATTTTCCTGTTTCAAGCGATCTTATTCCCTTAAGAATAGCAGCTTCAAAGTTGCTTCCTATACTCATGATTTCACCAGTTGCCATCATCTTAGTTCCTAGTTTTCTATTTGCTTTTTTAAATTTATCAAAAGGCCATTTTGGTATTTTTGCCACCACATAATCTATAGTTGGTTCAAAACAAGCATAAGTTTTTTTAGTCACTGCATTTTCTATCTCATCCAAAGTGTAACCTAAAGCTATTTTTGATGAAACTTTAGCTATTGGATATCCTGTAGCTTTTGATGCTAAGGCTGATGATCTACTAACTCTTGGATTTATCTCTATAACTGCATATTCAAAACTATGTGGGTTAAGTGCAAATTGAACATTACATCCACCTTGAACTTGTACTGCATTTAATATATCTAAAGATGCTTTTTTAAGCATTGCACATTCTTTGTTACTTAAAGTTTGAGTTGGGGCAACAACTATACTATCTCCTGTATGAACTCCAACTGGGTCTATATTCTCCATATTACATACGACTATACAGTTTCCTTTTGAATCTCTTATTACTTCATACTCAATTTCTTTCCAACCTTTTATACTCTTTTCAATTAATACTTGTCCAACTGGGCTTAATTGTAGTCCATGTGAAAGTATCTCTCTTAACTCTTCCTCATTCTCAGCTATACCTCCACCAGTTCCGCCTAGTGTGTATGCTGGTCTTACAACTACTGGATAACCAATTGTAAGTGCATAATCAAGACCTGCTTGTAAGTCTGTAACTATATCACTAACTATTACAGGCTGATTTATTTCTTTCATTACTTCTCTAAATATATCTCTATCTTCACCTTTTTTGATAGATTCTACTGAAGTACCTATTATCTTTACTCCATATTTACCTAGTATGCCTTTTTCATAAAGTTCAACTGCTAAGTTTAGACCTGTTTGACCACCCATACCTGCAAGTAAACTATCTGGTCTTTCTTTTTCTATTATTTTTTCTATAAATTCTATTGTTAATGGTTCTATATATATTTTATCTGCCACTTCTTTATCAGTCATTATTGTAGCTGGATTACTATTTATTAATACAACTTCTATTCCCTCTTCTTTTAAAGATTGGCAAGCTTGTGTTCCTGAATAGTCAAATTCTGCCGCTTGACCTATTATTATTGGTCCTGACCCTAATACTAAAGTTTTCTTTATACTATCTAATTTAGGCATAAATTTTTCTCCTTATCTAAATGGTTTTTACTATCTGTAAATAATACTTCAATCTATATTAATGCTAAGAATTTATTAAATATACAATCTAAATCTTCTTTTGTTGTGTATTCTGGAATGTACTGAACACTATATATTGGTAATTCCTTATGTCTCATTCCTTCTATAGTATTGTCATTTAAATTTATATGAGTTACCTCTGTATTTTCTGGCATTTCTGAAACATTATATCCATGATTTTGAGAAGTTATAAATACTTTTCCAGTTTCTAAACATTTAACTGGATGATTTCCTCCTCTATGTCCAAATATAAGCTTTGAAGTCTTTCCTCCTAATGCCAATGCTAAAATTTGATGTCCTAAACCTATTCCTGTCAGTGGCTTTTTACCTACTAAATTTTTTATATTTTCAACTATATCATTTACATCTTCTGGATTTCCTGGTCCATTAGATAATAATATTAAGTCAGGATTTATATTTAAAATTTCTTCTGCTGTAGTCATTGCTGGTACTATAGTTATATCACAGTTACAAGCTTTAAGAGACTCTAGCACACTATTTTTAACACCAAAATCTATAACTACAACCTTAGCACCAGTACCTTTAATATTTTCAATTACTTTTCTTGTAACATTTTTTACTGAACCCTTGCTACAATGCTCTGCCAACTTAGATTGAACATCTTGCAATGATACATTTTCTAAAGTTATAATTCCTCTCTTTGTTCCATTGTTTCTAATGGTTTTAGTTAGTGCTCTTGTATCTATTCCTTCAAGTCCTATTACCTTATTTTGCTTTAGATATGTATCTATATCCATCTCACATCTAAAATTATTTGGGTTATCACTTTTTTCTCTTACAACAAGTCCTTTTACTTGTACTTTATTTGATTCAACATCTTCTAAATTTATTCCATAGTTTCCTATAAGTGGATAAGTCATAGTAACTATTTGTCCGTAATAAGTTGCATCTGTCAATAACTCTCCATATCCAGCCATTGAAGTATTAAATACAACTTCTCCAACAGCTTCCTTTAGATATCCAAATGCTTCTCCTTCAAATACTGTTCCATCTTCTAAAATTAATTTCCCCTTCATGTAAGCTACCTCCCAAATATTTTATCTAAGCATTTTCTATTTCTTTTACAATATTAATAGCTGATTCTCTTGGATTTTCTGCTTTTGTTATAGGTCTTCCAACAACTAAGTAATGAGCGCCTCTTTTTATTGCATCTGATGGAGTTACAACTCTTTTTTGGTCTCCAACCTCTGCTGATTTAGGTCTTATTCCTGGGCAAACTGTTATAAAATCAGTTCCACATGCTTCTACTATCTTATCTACTTCTTGTGCTGAACAAACAACCCCATCTATTCCGGATTCTTTTGCCAGTTTAGCTCTCTTTATAGCTAACTCTTCTGTTGTCATATTACATCCTATGTCCTGTAAATCTTGATTGCTTAATGAAGTTAGAACTGTTACTCCTACTACTAAGGGCTTTTCTATATTTAATCTTTCTGCTTCTTCCTTAGCAACTAATGCACATTGTCTCATTCCTTCCATATCTGATACATGTATTGTCATCAGCCAAACATTATCTGTCACTGCAGCTCTCACCGCACTTTTCATAGTATTTGGGATATCATGGAATTTAAGGTCTAAAAATATTTTTTTACCTTTTTCTTTAAGATAATCTATTGTTTTACCTTTTGTTGCAACATATTGCTCTAGCCCTACCTTAAATATATCTACACTATCTTCTAATCTGTCTATTAATTCTTTAGCTTTATCAAATTCGTCAGTATCAATTGCAACTATTAGCTTTTCTTTACCATTTATCATTTTTACATCTCCTTTTTAATAAAGCCTAAATACTCATAAAAAAATCCTCACACCAAAAGAGGCACAAGGATTTTATCTATACATAACTCTATTCATTAGCTATGAGATATCTTTCCCAGTCTCTCTGGACTAGTTTAAAAGACTTTATTATATTTAAATTTTTATTTTATACTCATCAAAAACCTCTAGAAGATTTACTAGAGGTTATATATTAACACTATCTATAACCCTTTAGTCTCTCTGGACTAATTTAAGGAATTTAGCTGTAATATTTTTCTTTATTTCATATAACTTTATGTATCTTTTTAAGATACATAAAGTTATATCTTTTTTATAATTAAACCACTAATTGCTTTTTATGTCAATAAGTCTTTGAATTATTCTTCATCTTTATCAAACAATTTTTTTTCAAAATAAGACTCTGCATTATATATCGCAGCAGCTGGATTATGCCCAGTTACTCTATCTTTGACAATTAGAGTTGTTATAGGAGCTTCCATATATTTCATGGCTAAGGTATCGTGACCAACACATAATCCAAGAATTACATTAAGGTCAACCTTAGCTTCATTTAAAAATAAAGCCTGTCCTATTGGATTACACATTATTTCATCTGCACACTTTGATATTGTTTGAGATGCATCTAGTCCAATTGTACTTTTAGGCATTGCTCCATTTTTACATATAACAGAAAATACTTCAAAACCATGATTTTCAAATATTTTTTGTACTGTTTGCATTTCTCTTTTTAATCCAATACAAAATGCTATACCAATTTTTTTATAACCACACTTCTTTGCAAACTCTATAATCTCTTTTAGTCTAGTATATTGACAATATCCTTCTGTTTCAACTAGTCCAGCATTATAAGCTATTTTTCTATTTTCTTCCTCTTCATAAAGTTGTTTTGCTTTTTGTTGTAATTCAACCTCTCTAGTTGGACATATCTTCATTAGCTTCTCCATATTTCCATCAGAACAGCCTCTAAGATTACATTTCCCACACTTATACATATTCAATATTCCCCTTCCAAAATCTTATTCATCTTGTGATTCTTCTTTTTCTAGACTCACATTTTCTTCTTGGACTTCTTCTTCTTGTTTAACATGCTCAATTACAGTTATAAAATATGATTTCCCTATTTTATTCCTTATAGGAAGCTTTTCATATGAAACATCTATTTTATTTTTTATACAAGCTATATCAAAGTGCCTTAAACCTACACCTAAACTAACTTTATTCATATCTTCACAATGTTTCTTAGGTTTTTTTTCAAATAAATGAAGACCTCGTTCATTCTTATGGAAATACCACGGTTGAGAATTTTTTACAGATGGAGCTCTCCTTGTCAATTCTAATATTTCTTTCCACTTTCTATTCCTATTTATCTTATTTATCATATCTTTTACTGGTTTTCTATCAGGTCTAGCATATCTTGTTCTAAATAAATCTTCATTTTTTGCTGGATATCCAAAAGCTATTATTATATAAGGATTCTCTATTTCGTTTTCGTCTTCTTCTTCTGTTTTTATTCCAGCTAAATAATCTAAATCATCTTCTTCATCTTCTTCAGAGCTTTTATCCCCGATATCCACAAATTCTAAGATATCTTCTCTCTTTAAGTTTCCTTCCAGCCAACAAGTAGCTATACCCAATGTTGTAAGACGTAAAACTACACCTTCTGTAGCGAAACCTATATTTTGTAAATAGTCTTCACCTTTATTTGATGTAACCACTATATAATGGGGTGCTTTTACCTTACACTCCTTACCCATTAAAAAATGGATTATATGACCTCTGTCAACAACATGTGCTTTAATATTTAAATCTTCATTTAAGTATTCTAAATTTTTACAACTTCTTTTTATTTCTTCCATTAATGGCTTTTTTATCTTCTTACTGGAAAAATTTCTTACAGATTTTCTATAAAAAATGGCTTCATAAAGCTCCATTTATGCCCTCCTAACTGAAATCTTCTGACGTATAAACTCTATAAATTTATATAAATACTTTATATTCTTTATAGTTTTATTTCCTTTTTCCTCCTGCTCTATTTTGAAGTTCATAAGAATATCTACTCTAGTTTAATATAGCAGTCCAAAGGCTTAAATTCGACCTCGTCAATGTCTACATATTAGCACAATTTTTTTATTTGATTTTCTATGCTAATTTAAATAACCACACTAGCGATTACTTTTATAATTAAGCTTTGCCAGAAAAATTTTTTTTCATTTATAAATATCTATCTCATTATTATATTATAAGTTTTTTTCGGTATTCTTGTATAGCTTTTCACTAAAAAAGTATTTTTATTTCTACTTTAATACTATTATCAACAAAAAACATACTGCTTAAATAAGCTTACTATCTTAATAATCTGTTTTAATTAAAATATATATTTTTTATTTCTCAATCTATAAAGTATAAATATTTTAAATATGACCCAAAATCTAAGTAAAGTTATAATATTTTATAAGTTGTTTAATATTAAAAATCTAAGTAATGTTATAATAACTTATAAGTTATTCAATATTAAAAATATAGGAGGATAGATATGAATTTAAATAGAAATTTAGAAAAATACGCTGAGTTAGCAATAAAAGTCGGAGTCAACATACAACCAGGTCAATCTTTACTTATAAAGTCACCAATAGAATGTGCTGATTTTGCAAGAAATGCACTTAAAGAAGCATATAAATGTGGAGCTAAAAATGTATATATAGAGTGGTCTGATGAAGAAAGTACCCTTATTAAGTATTTATATGCTCCAGATGAGACATTTCATGAGTTCCCAAAATGGACAGCAGAACAATATGTGGATATAGCAAAGGAAGGTGGAGCATTCTTATCAGTCTATGCCCAAAATCCTGACTTACTAAAAGATGTTGACCCTGAAAGAGTTGCAAATTTTCAAAAGGCGTCTGGGAAGGCTTTAAAAGAATGGCGTTCTTACACTCTAACTGATAAATGTAAATGGAGCATAGTTTCTGTACCAACAAAAGATTGGGCAAAAAAAGTATTCCCAAATTTATCAGAAGATAAAGCAATAGAAAAATTGTGGGATACTATATTTAAGTGCTCAAGGGTAGATGGTCAGGACCCTATAAAGGCATGGGAAGAACATAATGAAAATCTTAAGTCTAAAATGGATTTTCTAAATAAAAATAATTTTAAAACTTTAAAATATAAATCCTCAAAAACTAATTTGACTCTAGACTTACCAAAGGGTCATATCTGGTTAAGTGGAGCATCTAAAGACCCTAATGGAATAAGCTTTAATCCTAATATTCCAACTGAAGAGATTTTTGGAATGCCACATAAGTTTAAAGTGAATGGAACTGTTTATAGCACAAAACCTCTTGTTTATGGTGGAAACATAATAGACAACTTCTTCTTAACCTTTAAAGATGGTAAAATAATAGATTTCTCTGCTGAAAAAGGATTCGAGACGCTAAAGAAACTTATTGAAACGGATGAAAGTTCTCATTATTTAGGAGAGGTTGCTCTTGTCCCATACAACTCTCCCATATCTGATACAAATACAATCTTTTATAATACTTTGTACGACGAGAATGCTTCTTGCCACTTTGCAATTGGTTCTGCTTATAAAACTTGTCTAGAAGGTGGAAATAATTTAAAAGATGAAGAATTAGATGAATATGGTGTAAATGATAGTTTAACACATGTAGATTTTATGGTTGGTTCTGCTGATATGGATATTATTGGAGAGACTTATGATGGAAAGCAAATACAGATTTTTAAAAATGGTAACTGGGCTTTTTAACATATGCTTTTAACTAAAAAGGGCTGATGGAAGTTATACCAGACTTCCCAGCCCTTTTTAATGTTGATGATAAATATTTTTTATATTAATTAATCTCATTATTATAGATTAATTCCTATTGTTTTAAACATAAGTATCTAAAACTTATATTTATATTATATATAAAATATCCTATTTAGTAAAACCTTTATTTTAATTTACATGCTAAAAATTTAACTTTGCTATTTCAACAGCAGATTTTGCATCTTTTGAATAATAATCAGCACCCATTTCTTCAGCATACTCTTCTGTTAGAACTGCACCACCTACAAATACTTTTGCATTTATCTCATTATCTTTTAATGCCTGAATTGTATCTTTCATACTTTGAACAGTTGTAGTCATAAGTGCACTTAATCCTACTAATTTTATATTTCTTTTTTTAGCAACTTCCACCACTTCTTCAATTGGAACATCTTTACCTAAGTCTATAACTTCATAGCCATAATTTTCTAACATTATTTTTACTATATTTTTTCCAATATCATGAATATCACCTTTTACTGTAGCAACTATTATTTTTCCTTTAGATACATTATCGCTATTTTTACTTAATAGGATTTCCTTTATTGTATTTAATGAAGCTTTTACTGTTTCTGCTGATTGAATCAATTGTGGTAAAAATATATCTCCACTATCATATCTTTTTCCTACTTTATCAAGGGCAGGAATTAAAATCTCATCTAATATATAATTTTCATCCTTCTCTTTTAAAAGATTCAGTGTTACATTTTTTGCTTCGTCTTTTAATCCTCTTTCAACTAAGACATCTAGTGGCAAATCTTTATCAATTTTCGTAGTAGAATCCGATTTCTTTGAATTATTTATATTACTATATTGACTTATATAGTTTATACACCCTTTATCTGTGTTATTTAATATTTTAAAAGAATTAATAGCTTCCATCATACTATACTCATTTGGATTTATAATTGCTAAATCAAGACCTGCTCCTAAAGCTAATGTTAGAAAAGAAGCATTAAGTGCTTTTCTATTTGGAAGACCAAATGAAATATTTGAAACACCTAATATAGTTTTTACTCCTAGTGTCTTTACCATTGTTATAGCCTTTATAGTCTCTATTGCTTCTTCTTGTTGTGCTGAAACAGTTAGTGACAAGCAATCTATAAATATATCTTTTGGCTTTATTCCATAAGAAACTGCTCTATTAACTATTTTTTTTGCTATTTCAAATCTTTCTTCAGCCTTTTTAGGTATCCCCTTTTCATCAAGTGTAAGACCAACCACACAAGAACCATACTTTTTGACTATTGGTAATATACTTTCTAAAGACTCTTCTTTGCCATTTACAGAGTTTACTATTGTCCTTCCATTATAATATCTAAGACCTTGCTCTAAGGCCTCTACATTGGAAGAATCGACTTGTAAAGGTGTATCGACTACTGCCTGAATCTCTTTTATTAATTTTGGCATTAATTTTTTTTCATCTATCTCTGGAAGACCAACATTCACTCCAAGTATTTGTGCTCCAGCATTTACTTGTTTTAGACCTAAATTTATAGCATAATCCACGTTTTCGTTTTTCAATGCTTCTTGTAAAGATTTTCTACCTGTAGGATTCAATCTTTCTCCAATAACTATAGGTGATTCTATTTCTACAAATTTTGATGGTGAACAAACTACACACTTATCAATTTTCTCGATACTTCCTTTGGTAACAGAACTTATATTTTCAGATATTTCTCTTATAAAGCTTGGATTCGTACCACAACATCCACCTATTATAGTAGCACCAACCTCAACAAACTTTTTAACTCCTTCAAAAAACTCTTTTGCATCAACATCATATATAGCCTCCCCATCAACTATGTTTGGAAGACCTGCATTTGCTTGAACCATCACAGGTATTGTAGCTCTTGATACTATTTTTTCAACTATTGGTAAAAGTTGTTTAGGTCCTAGCGAACAGTTTACTCCTATTACATCTACACCTAATCCTTCTATAGTAGCCACCATACATTCTGGCATACATCCAGTAAAACTTCTTCCACCTTCATCAAATGTCATAGTACAGAAAACAGGTAAATCAGAATTTTCTTTAGCTGCTAATACAGCTACTTTAGCTTCATATAAATCCATCATTGTCTCTATTACTATTACATCAACTCCAGACTTAACACCTTGTAGTACTTGCCTTTTAAATATTTCATATGCCTTATCAAAACTTAAAGTCCCCATAGGCTCTAACATTTCACCTATAGGACCAATATCCAATGCTACATATCTTGGTTTAGTATTATCTACATTTTCTATAGCTTTTCTAGCCACTGAAACAGCATTATCAATTACTTCTTCTACAGTATACTTACTATCTAATTTTAATTCATTACATCCAAAAGTATTTGTAAGTATTACATTTGAACCTGCCTCTAAATATGCTGTATGTATTTCTATAAGTTTTTCTGGATTTTGAAGACCAAATACTTCTGGATTTTCACCTAACTTTAACCCTTTCTGTTGAAGCATTGTCCCCATAGCACCATCAAATATTAATATATTATCTTTTAGATACTGTCTTATTTCCACAAGAATTCGCTCCTTTTCTATATGTACAATTTCTATAGTTTTTACAATTTTCACACGATTTTTCTTTCTTAGATTCATTTATTTTTGCATTAGAAATACCTATTATAGCCACTACCGATTTTCTTGGTATCATAATGCCATTGGAAGTAATCGTTAGACCTATTTGTTTTTGAGCATTTAAAATATTTAATATATCTATATTTTTCTCTATTGGCAAATCCCCATATCCTGGGCTATATCGCATGGTTATAAATTTATTTTGCTTTAAAAAAACCTTTTCTACATTATCTTGAACAATGTCACACACTTCTTCTATTGCTGTTGTTCCACATGAATCAATTATTAGTCCTTTTGTTAAATCTGAATAAGAATGTCTCCTTATTTCTTTCTCTATATCTATTCCTATAGTAGCTGCCATAACTACACATTCATTACATTCTTTTAAAAGTTTATATATGTCATTACTCTCTAAAGTTAAATTTGTCCCCTCTAATTCTACAATATTATCTTTATTTATCTTAATAGGATAAATCCTAGATAGATATCTAGGATTTATTTTATTTTTAGTTATAGCTATACATTCATCAATAGTATCTTTAAGGTCTTTATCTATCTCTTGACCTTTGTATTGTAAATATCTTAAAACTTCACTTTGATTTATGTTTATATTTTCTCTTCCAATTAAATTATTCTCCATATATATTCAAAGAAAATCCCTTATCTAAAACATCTTTTGCGTATTCTTTTGCTCCAAATAAAGATAAGTCTTTGTAGTTTCCACATTCTATAGCTGTAGCTGCTGGCATTTTATCTGATTCAAGAACTTTTTTTAATGCCTCTTCTAAACCAATCTTAACTGTATTGGCATCCACATCTCCCCATAGTATTAAATAAAATCCTGTTCTACATCCCATTGGAGATAAGTCTATTACACCATCTAGTGTATCCCTTAAATAAGTCGCTAAAAGATGCTCTAGACCGTGCATAGCAGCAGTTCCAAAACTTTCTACATTTGGCTGTAAAAATCTCAAATCAAATTTAGTTACTTTATCTCCCTTTACTCCATCAAGTACACTACACTTTCTTACAAAGGGAGCTTTTACTTTTGTATGGTCTAGTTTAAAACTTTCTACTTTTTCCATTATTTAATCCTCCATTATCCTTTAAAATTTGTTACATTAATTCTAAAAAAAACTCTCCCTATCCATTATTGATAAGAAGAGTATATTATTTCAAATCATCTCATCGTTGTTAGCAGGACCACCGATAAAAGGTTGGTATAGGATCACTGAGCTAACTCTCTCCCCTAATTCTTGATAAGTATCTTATTAAACTGACTTAAATTATATATTACTTTTTTATTTTTGTAAACACTTTATTGTTATAATATTTATACACATAATCATACTTTTATTTTATAACTCAGTTGATTGTATTATTGGTAGTTGTACCTCAAATACAGTTTGATATTTGTCACTTGAAACAGTAATTTCTCCACCATGTAAATTTACAATATTTTTTGTAATCGCAAGACCTAATCCAGAACCTCCAATATTTCTATTTCTCGATTTTTCAACTCTATAAAATCTATCAAATATATTTGGTAAATCTAATACAGGAATTGGTTCTCCATAATTTATCACTTTTACAACCGCTATATCTCCCTTTTTCTCTGTGACTATATCTACATAAAGTCCATCTTTTCCATATTTAACAGCATTAGTTATAAGATTTTCAAATGCTCTTACTAATTTATTTGGATCCGCTTTTACAGTTAATTTTTCTTCATTAAAATTAACTCTACTAACCATAAATTCTTGTTCAAAATAAATTTCAAATTGAGATACTATTTGACTTAATAATTCTACTAAATTTATTTCTATTTTGTTTAATTTTATTGTATTATTTTGCATTTTAGTCAATTCAAACAAATCATTTATAAGAACATTTAAATTTTTCGATTTTTCATAAGCAATATCAACATAATACATCATCTGAACTTCATCTTTATACTTACCTTCTTCTATCACTCCTAAATAACCCATTATGGATGTCAAAGGTGTCCTTAAATCATGTGACACATTTGTTATTAAATCTGTTTTTGTTTGCTGAGCTTGTCTCTCTTCAATAGTTATATTTCTAAGTTGATAAACTATATTATTGATTTTATGTGCTAGTTCATCAATATCATCCTTTTCTTTATCCTTTAATATGTTTAAGTCATCCTCAATATCTATACTTTTTTCTAAGTTACCTTCATCCATTAAATTTACAGCACTCATAATGATTTCTAATTTTTGATTTTTTTTATTAGTTTTTCTTATAAAATCTACAATTTGCTTATTTCTATTGTACGACATCATGGAATAAATTGCTAATGATGTGATTGTAAATAAAAATGGATAAAATAAACTCTCTCCTATAAGACTTCTGAAATCTCTTAACTGATATACAAGTTGATTAACTACAGATATATCATTATTGAAATATAATGATTTTATTATATACATACTTGTTAAAATAAGCATTGAAGTTAAAACACAGCTTATTATAAGATCTAATATGGGTCGAAACATGTGATTTAATAAGCTTTTATTTTTCAATTTTATATCCTACTCCCCATACAGTATGAATTATTTTTTCTCCATCTGTATATTTTTCAATTTTATCTCTTATCCTACTCATATGAACCATTACAGTATTATTAGATTGGTAATATTTCTCTTTCCACACTTTTTCAAATATTTCTTCTGTACTATATACTCTGCCTTTATTGTTTGCTAGTAAATACAATATATCAAACTCTCTCGATGTCAAAACTATATCTTTTCCAGCTACTGTCACACTATGTTTTTCCTTATCTATTAATACCACTCCTATTTCTATGACATCTTTATTCTCATCATCAACTCCCCTAAAATAATATGCTCTTCTAAGTAATGCTTTTACTCTCACAGTGAGCTCAAGTGGATTAAATGGCTTTGTTAGATAATCATCTGCACCAGTCATTATTCCTTGTATTTTATCCATATCTTCTGATTTTGCACTCAACATAAGTATTGGTATATTCAAACTTTCTCTAACTTTTCTACAAACTTCCATCCCATCCATTTTAGGCATCATTATATCTAATACCATTAAATGGATATTTTCTTTTTTTAAAATCTCTAACGCTTCTTTTCCATCTTCAGCTTTAATTACATTATATCCATCATTTAAAAGATATATCTCTATAAGGTCTCTTATTTCCTTTTCATCATCCACAACAAGAATTGTATTCTTCACTTTTACACATCCTAACTTAATCTTTGTATATAGCCTTATTCATATAAAATTATACTATATTTTAGTTAGTGCAATCTATAAATTTATTCATTTCTAGATTTCCAATATCATACAATTTATTTACATATTTATATTATTTATTTTGTAAATATTCTTCTAAAGTTAATCCTTTTGAGTAAATTTCCTCGGCAACATCCTTACCAACATATCTAATATGCCATGGCTCATATGCTGTACCTGTTATATCTTCTTTATCTTTAGGATATCTTATTATAAATCCAAACTTATGAGCATTTTCTGCCAACCATATAGCTTCTTTTGTACTTCCAACAAACCATCTTTCTGGATTTGTTAGGTCGATACAAAGTCCAGTTTGATGCTCACTATAACCAGGTTTTGCCACATATGCATCTGCCTTTTCTTGACCCTGAGATTTTACCCTTCTTGTATAAGTATCTAGCTGAGTATCATAAGATCTGTATGCTGAAGACCCTAAAAACTGTATTCCTTCTGCATTAGCTTGCTTAACTAAATCTTCAACTGCCTTTGCAGGTTCTCCTGCCATTTGTTTTTCTTCTTCTGTTGCTTCTTCAACAAAAGGTATGTTTACTTTAGTAATATTTTCAGGAGTATAGTTTTTGTTAATTCCATTTGTCTTGTTTACCAATAATATATTTGGTATACTATTTGAGTGATTTTTATTTTGAGAATTTGCCTCAACACCTTGTTCTGAATTATGTTGAGCAATTACTGTTGGGTCTTTATCTTTCTTAAGTAATCTATCTTTAGATATAAATATACTTATAAATACTACTAAAATAATGGCCACTATCAATTTAAATTTTTTCATAGCTAAATATTCTCCTTTTTGTTATGTTTGTCTATACTGTTAATTCTAAAGTATAAGTTTTAAGTATTTTATAAGTAAATCTTAAATAAATCTTAAGTTTAATATTTTTAAAGGATGGTGCTAAAAATGTCTATACAAAAACTTCTAAGTAAAGCTCGCAAGGCTATACATGATTTTGATATGATACAAGAAAATGATAAAATTGCAGTTGGACTTTCTGGTGGAAAAGATAGTTTGACTCTACTTCATATACTTAAAAGCTATCAAAGATTTTCTCCACAAAAATTTGAATTGATAGCTATAACATTAAATACTGGAGGTATTGATAATTCTCCATTAGATAAATTATGTAAAGAAATAAATGTGCCTTTTTATGAATTTCAAACCGACATAAAAGAAATTGTATTTGATATAAGACAAGAAAAGAATCCTTGTGCATTATGTGCTAATTTAAGAAGAGGTGCTTTGAATGATAATGCTAAAAAACTTGGATGTAATAAAGTAGCTCTTGGACATCATAAAGATGATGCAATTGAGACATTTTTAATGTCTATGTTTTATGAGGGAAGAGTAAATTGTTTTTCCCCAAAGACATATCTAGATAGACAAGATTTAACTGTTATAAGACCTATGATTTACATAGAAGAGTATATGACTAAGAAAATTTCAAAAGATTCTAACTATCCTATTATAACAAACCCATGCCCTGCAAATGGTCACACTAGAAGAGAGTACATAAAAAATCTTATTGCTAATTTAAATAAAGAGATGCCAGATTTTAAAAGAAATGTATTTGGTGCTCTAAATAATTCTGAAAAATTGTTCATATGGGATAAAGATAAGATAAAAAATTTTAAATAGTAATTAAATTTTTTACATAAAAAAGCAAGATTGTATTAATTATAAAAAATACTTATATAACCTTACACAATCTTGCTGTATTTTTATTTCTTATCTGTTATGTCTTTTATATATATTTCAATAGTTATTAACAGTATTTATTTTATCTAATACACTAATTATAACTTAAATATTTTGTATCTTAATTTAATCTATTTTTACAGCATATACCTCTTTATATTTTAACAAATAAAATAACATTTCATAAATATTTCATATTAGATTATAATGTTAAATTCTATTATCTCTGGTATATTAAAAAATCTAAATGGTAACTTTGTACTTCCAAGACCTGAACTCACATATAAATGATTTCCATTTATATTATAAAATCCTTTAGTGTATTTCCTTCCATATGGAGGGGTAACCAATGCTCCCTTAATAGGTAATCTTATTTGACCACCATGACTATGTCCAGATAAAACTAAATTCATTGCATCATTACTAAGCATATCTACTAAATCTGGTTCATGTGCTAATAATAAATTAAAATTCTTATTATCCGTTTGACTCTCCAGATGTTTTATATTAGGATTTCCATTTAATATTTCATCAACACCTAATATATTAATATATTTCTCATCTTCTAATTTTATTTTTTTATTTTCATTTATCAAAAGATTGAAGTTGGAATTTTTCATAATCTGCTTATAATATCTAGGAAACTTATACATATAATCATGATTGCCGAATACTGAAAATTTTCCCAACCTAGCATTCATACTTGATAAAATAGTTGTAATTTCATCTATATCTGGATTTTTATTGGAATAATCAATTAAATCGCCAGTAAATACTATTATATCTGGATTTAAAGTATTAATCTTATTAGCTACTTTTTTGAGATTCTTAGTTGAATAAAAACTACCTATTTGAGTATCTGAAATTTGAACTACTTTTATACTTTCAGATTTACTCTCCCTTTTGTCATTTTTTATCAATGCTCCATTTTCACTTATATTATATTTTTTCACAATTAATAGACTCGGTTCTATCGCAACTGAGTATATAAAAATCAAAATAAATATCAATATAAAAAATCTTAAAAAAAACTTAATTTTTGAATTCAAAATATCTACCTACTTATTTATTTTCTTAAACTATTTGTATTACAGACTCAACTTTGTTCATTTTTCTGTCATGCATTTTTGGCTTATTAGCTGAAAACCATTTATATGTTGCTGTAAGACCTTCTTTTAATAACACGTTTGGTATATAAAGTCCATGTTCAATAAGCTTATTTATATCAAGATTAAAGTCTATATTTCTAAATGGGAAATATGTTCTTTCTCTAAACTCTACTTTTTCCATATCTACATACTTTATAATAGGTTCTTTACCAATAATTTCTCCACATGTATATATAAGGTCATCCCAAGAAACTAACTGTGGATTTGTTACATTATAGGCCTCTCTTACATGAGGGTTTTTCATTATGCTTTCTAATACCTTTACTAAATCCCCAATGTATATAAATTGATTACTCACTTGTTTTCCTTTTGGTACTGGTATCTTTTCATTTTTTTCTATTTTTTCAAAGAAATAATACTCTCTATATAAATTATTATTTTCACCATATATATAAGTTGGTCTAATAATTATATATGGTATAGGACTATTTATAACAAAATCTTCTGCTTCTTTTTTATTTAATCCATATTTTCCCCAGTTTTCATTTTCACCTTTCTCATTTTCTTCTTTTATATTTCTTCCACTATATTTATAAACTGCTCCTGCTGACAATACTATATACTTTTTTAAGCTGTCTATGCTTATAAAATCAATAAGATTGCTTATATCTTCTTTTGTATATGCCGTCATATCATATATGTAATCATACTTTCTTTCCGTGATAATGTTTTCCATATCTTTGCGAACTTTTCTATCACAAATTAGATGTTCTTTAAAACCCTTATAATCTATTTCCTTTTTACCATTTGTAAGTATATCAACTTGATACCCACATTTAATTAAACGCTTAGCAAGTGCAGAACCTATGAAGTCGCTTCCACCCATAATTAAAATAGATTTCATTTCAAGTGCATCCTCCTCTTTTTTAAATGACTTCCTTAACTATAATATCATATTTTTAAATATGCTACACCATTTTGTAATATTTTTGTCTATAAAAGATATTTATAGCAAAATATCTTTTATGGAGTCTACACTTTCGACAATATAAGTAGGTTCGCTTTCACTAATCTCTTCAAAAGAACCATACCCATACAACACTCCGATAGAATCTACACCTATTTTCTTAGCTCCAATTATGTCATATTTTCTATCTCCAACCATAATAACTTTATCTTTATCTTTTATATTACATAAATCTAGTACATATTGTATAACTTCATTTTTATTCACTCTTGTACCATCAAGATTGCTACCCGCTATATATTTAAAATATCTATCTATATCAAAATATTTAAGTATAGTTTCTGCGAAAACTGTCGGCTTGGAAGTTGCTAATAGTAATATTTTACCATTTTCATAAAGTATTTCTAATGTCTCTTTTATATTCTCATAAATTTTATTTTCAAATATTCCTTTATCAGCAAAATATTCTCTATACTTTTCAACAGCTTCTGTAGCCTTTTTATCTTCAAATTTATAATATTCTTTAAAAGTATCATGTAAAGGCGGTCCTATAAATTGTTCCAAATTGTCCAAATCTTCTTCTATGCCAAAGTTATTTAAAGAATATTGAATAGACTTTGTTATTCCTTCTTTAGGGTCTGTAAGTGTTCCATCCAAATCAAACAATATTATTTCATATTTTTTGTTCATATTTAACTCCTCCATATTTATAAAAGTTAATATCTTATATCTTAAGTTTATCAATTTTAAAAAGCTATAGTAATAGAAATTTCTAATACTATAGCTTAAGTTCCAATTAAATCTTATATATTTATTTTTAAAATAAATTTAAATATCTCTATTTAACTGTTATGGCTGAAACTGGACATCCTTCTTCTGCTTCTTTACATAAATCTTGTAAATCTGCTGGTATTTCTCCTTCAATTGCTACTGAATGACCTTCATCACTCATACTAAAAACGTCTGGACATGTTCCTATACATGCTCCACAAGCTACACATACATCTTTATCAACAAATGCTTTCATACTAAAATACCTCCCCTAAAATTATCATTTTTAATTATTGTTTCCTTACATATTTATCCAATATATTCCAATTTAAACATATATTTATTATTTTATCACTATTGTTTAGTTTATCATAGTATATTCATATCCATTTCTATAAACTTCACTACTTTTCATCCATGATTTTACAGTATATTGTAATCTTAGCTTTTTATTTAAAACCAGTTCATTATCATTATAGTCTTTTATAATATTATTACTTTTCTCCATTGTGAATATAGTAAAATCACCTTCTCCACCAACTTTTATTCTACCTTTACTTCCATGTAAATCGAAAATTTTTGTTGGATATTCAGTTACTTTTTCTATACATGTTTCTAAAGGTATTCCAAGTTCCATAATTTTATTTATAACATTTAAAAGAGAATAATTTACATCTTTCATATTTTTTATATGCATATCAGTACTTATTAAGTCTGGTTCTAACCCTTGTTTTATTGCTTTTTTAAATATTTCAAAATCAAACTGGTCTAATCCATGGCACACATCAAACAAAACACCTCTATTCTTTGCATTTATTACCGATTCTCTTAATGCTCCAGATTCGTCAAATATTCCATTTGTACTATTTCCATATACAGGTGTAACCACATCTCCTTTTCCCAGAATATTCATTACTCCATCTATATATGATGGATGCTCACCTATATATACCACTAATGGTAAATTTAATTTTTTCGCAACTTGCTTTGATTTCTTAATTATATCTATACTATTTTCATTAGATTGAAATTTACTTGCTTTTACTTTTATACCCTTTATCTTTTCTGTATTTTTTTCTACAACAGACTCAACATTATCAAAATTTATAACATCTAAAGAAGTTGATTCATTCAATATATTTAGTCCCTCATTTGTTACATTTAAAAACGAATATACTTCCGTTTTACACTCATCCATATACTTCTTCTTAAAATCATAGTAATTTAAAGGACCAGCTGTACCTGCATCAAATATAACTGTTGAACCTTTTTCAATTCCAATTGAATCAGAATCCATACCTGTAGGTAATTTTCTCTTATAACAATGGGTGTGAACATCTATAAATCCAGGAGCAATATACATGTTATCAGCATTTATTATCTCGAACTCTTTATTTGTAAGTAATTTTTCTTTTCTTATTTTTTCTTTAAGGTTCAATCCAATAGCATATATTTTACCATGCAAAACTAAGATATCTTTTTTTTCAAATTTGATACCATCTGTTGGAGATATTATTGTCCCATTTCTTATAAGTAAATTTTTCATTTATTCCACATCCTAATTACAATATAATTTCTCTAATAGTTTTATTACATAAATAAAATAAGTCTAAAAATAAAAATATTTTAGACTTATTCACTATATTATACTATATTCATTATCTTAAATTAAATAAAAACTTTAGTTTACTTTAAGAAGCAATTAAGTATTTGTTGCTCAGCTTCTTCTTCAGTAAGACCTAATGTCATCATCTTTAGTATTTGGTCTCCTGCAATCTTTCCAATTGCTGCTTCATGTACTAAAAGAGCATCTGGATGGTTTGCAGCAATTTCAGGTATAGCGCTAATTTGAGAATTTCCCATAATTATTGAGTCACATTGAACATGTGCAGAACAAAGAGAATCCCCAATAACGCAAGGATTAAACTTTTGTTTAGAATTATCTTGACCAACTGTACGAGAAACTACTTGAGCAGAAGAGTTTTCTCCTTCTAATATAACTTTCATATTAGATTCTGCAACTTGATTACCATGAGTTAATAATTTCTCAAATATGACTATTTTAGCTCCTTTTCCTAGGTTAGCATCCATTTCCCTTTTAGTTGAATCTACACCTTTAATTTGAATTGTTTCCATCTCACAATATGAATCTTCATCCATATTAACAATAGTAACTGGATTTAAAATTCTCTTTCCTTCTCCATCACCTTCACCATAATGTTTTTCTACATATTTTAAACGAGCTCCTTTATGTAAGAAAAATCTATGTATCCCATTATGTTCACTATCATCACAACCACAGTTATGTATACCACACCCAGCAATTATAACAACATCTGCATTTTCTCCAATTTCAAAATCATTATAAACCATATCCTGTACCCCAGCTTCAGTTACTATTACTGGTATATGTACATTTTCTCCTTTTGTATTTGGTTTTACTATAATATCAATTCCAGGTTTATCAGTTTTAGGAACTATAGTTACATTTTCAGTTGAATGTCTCTCTATTCCTTGCCCATTTTTACGTATATTATATGCTCCTAATGGAGTTCCACGAAGTTCAGCAACTTTTTCTAAAAGATTTAAATCTATTTTGTTCATTTAATTTGCCTTCCTTTCTAATTAATTCATATCTTTCATTAATTCACAACTTGAATTAACTTGGCACATGATTTCAGGTAATATAGCATCTTTTGTTCCATGGCTTTTTACTGAACCATCTTGTAGAACAATTATTTCATCGGCTAACTCTAATATTCTTTCTTGGTGAGAAATTATAATTATAGTCTGGTCAGACTCTTCATGTATTTTTTTAAAACTTTCATTGAGCTTTCCAAAACTCCAAAGGTCTATTCCTGCTTCAGGTTCATCAAATATAGAAACCTTTAAATCTCTAGCAAAAAGAGTTGCTATCTCGATTCTTTTCATTTCTCCCCCAGAAAGAGAGTTATCAACTTCACGATTTAAATAGTCTTTTGAGCACAATCCAACATCTGTAAGATATTGACAACATACATCAGTAGACAAGGGTTTTCCATGAGCAAGTGTAAGTAGATTTTCAACTGTCATACCTTTTATTCTTGGTGGTTGTTGAAATGCATATCCTATTCCTTTTTTTGCTCTTTCTGTAATACTAAGATTTGTTATATCTTCTCCATCTAAAATTATCTGACCATTAGTGGCTTTTTCAATTCCCATAATAAGTTTAGCAATTGTAGATTTTCCTCCACCATTTGGACCTGTGATAACAATAAGTTTTCCTTTTTCAAATGAAAGGCTAACATTATTTATTATTCCTAGCTCCTCATTGTTAGACTCAACATTAAAGGAAAGATTTTTTATTTCAAGCATAATACCCCTCTTTTCTGTAAAATATTACATTAATATCCATTCTTTTATTATATCAGTACTTTTTATATATCAGCAACTCTCAGGAGATAAAATATGTATTTAAAAATAAAAGAGATGAGTTTTACACTAACCCATCTCAAAAATTTAGTATTATCAAATTATATGTATTTAGGAATTAACCTTCTATATACTCTAGTATTATTTTTTGATTATCTTTTAACATAATCTCTTCTTTTTTAGATTCTATTCCATTCTTTTTTATCTTTACCTCAGCCACAAAAGCATCATTGCCTTCAACCATTTCTAATAGTTCATAAGCTTTTTTGCGTCCTATTTTAGTTGCTATATCTTTTAGTACTGCCATTTTCTTAAACATTTTATCACCTCTACTCAAAATTTACAATTGATTTTTAATTATATAACTCTAGTCTTATACTAGTTTATAATAATTATTGTCTCTAATTATATCAGATATTGAGTAAATTTAATACTTTGTAAAATTATTTATCCTCTCTAACCAAATAATCATTTCCATCTTGGTCTTTAAAAGAAAACATTCTTCCATAAGGCATTTCCATTAATTCCCCAACTTCAACCTCGTTATTCGCCATTTGCTCATAAGTACCATTAATATCTCTTGTACTTAAAATTATTGATGGATGAGATATGTCTACTTCTTTATTTTGCTTCATCATTAAACTTTTATCATATAATACAAATGTTGTAAATTCATTTTTACTTGGTGCTACTTCTATCCATTTCATATTTGGACCCATTTCCTTTTCATAAGTCACCACAAAGTTCAATTTTTCTGTCCAAAACAATTTTGCATCTTCTTGATTATTTACATAGAGAGTTATTTTTCCTATTTTATTTATCATAACAATACCCACCTTTATTATTAAATAAATACCTAATATTTTTTATATTTAATAATATACCCATATATATTATTTTCTATAGATATATATTTCTAATATTTATCGCCAAATTATGTAATTCTCCACAATATATAATTTATAGTATCCATATTATTATAGACTTTATTTATGTAATTTAATCAGTTTATATATCACACTTATAATTATGATAATATCTACATAAAAAATCACTCCTAAATAGAGTTTTCTATCCAAGAATGATTTTATATATTCTATGCAACTTTGTGTTTTAGCCACTTTGTTCCTCTTAATCTTAAGCAATATAAAGTCCCTCTAACAAGCCAATCTGTATACATACCTATCCAAATTCCTAACACTCCAAATTCTAATACAACCCCCAGTACGTAACCTGTAAAAATTCTAAAAATCCACATACCTATTACAGCAGTCATCATTGTATATCGAGTATCACCAGCTCCTTTTAGACCTGCTGACAATACAAAGGATATAGGCCATATTACCATAGCTAAACAATCACTTCGAATCAATTGTGTTGATATGTTAATTACACTAGCATTTTGAGTATACATACTTGAAATCCATGGTGCAATTGGTATAAATATAGCTCCTACCACAAATAAACAAATTGTTGCAAATTTAGTTAAATATAATAAAGTACTCTTAGCTCCTTTAATATCTCCACGTCCTATATATTGACCTACCAAAGTTGTAGCAGACAAAGCTAAAGCATTCCCAATTACATTTATGATAGATGCAATTGACATTCCTATAGCATTGGATGCAATTGCTGATGTTCCCATAGTAACTATAAATACTTGAACAATCAATTTCCCTGCATTAAAAAGTAATTGTTCAACTCCTGCTGGTATCCCTATATTAAATATAGACTTTTGAATTTCAACATCAATCTTAAATGGAAATATTTTACCTATAGATATAAATTCGTTTCCTTTAAATAAAGCTCTCACAATGACTATACATCCAATTATTCTGGCTATAGCTATAGAAATAGCTGCACCTGTTATACCATAAGATGGTGTTTGTAGATTTAGTCCTAGAGAGCTTAAATCAATACCATATATAAGTATATATCCTAATGTTACATTTACTATATTCATAAACATAGTCACATACATAGGTTTCTTTACATCTCCACACCCTCTTAGAATACCATTTGCTATTTGTTGCGTAGCAATAAATGGATATGTGAATAATGTAAACTCTATGTATAATTTCGCATTTGATTTTACCAATTCTTCTGCTGAACCATAAAACAAATTGATTACACCTGTTCTAAAAATCCACATTAATATTGTTATTGTAAATGATAATATTACTCCAGATACTAGAGCCTGCTTAATGGTTTCATTCACCTTCTCATTATCTTTTTTCCCTATTTGTTGAGCCACAACAACAGTAGCCCCAACAGATAATGCAGCAAATACAGATATAAATATATTGTTTATTGAATCAACCATTCCAACTGCAGATACAGCTTCTTCCCCAATATGACCTGCCATCATTGTATTAAATACCCCTAAAAGCATGACAAATGTCTGCTCTATCATTATAGGAATTGCTAATTTTATAACATTTTTCCTTATAAACATCCCTATTCCTCTTTTCCCTCTTTATATAAATTTAAATTTTAATTAGTTTATCTAACTGTAAATTGGCAATGCAAAATTTAGAATTGTATTTTCACCATTATAATATACTGTACTCAAATAATATAAATCTTTTTAATATTATTTGAACACAGTACATCTTTATAATCATTTTATGTTTATTATTTTTTATGGATACTACATTTTAAACATTTATTAATTTAATATAAATATTTTCAACTATTATTAAGAATAGCTATATTTCGTTAATATTGTATCACTATTGTGTAGCAATAACAATAAGCATATCTTAATATATTTATCTATTTTCTATAATATTATTTAATTATTCAAAACTTAACTATTTCTTCAATATATAAAATCTTATACCATATATGTAACAAAATCACATCAATTTAAATATTGTATTTTATAGACTAATTTTAGGATGTGATAATTTGGTTAATTTAAATGCAAATAATCTAAATGTAAATATGGTTTATCCTATTTCTTCCACAGCACCCATACGTTTCAGAAGATATACTGTTTCATATTTAGAAAACATGGAAAATATTTATTTAACTATAGCAACATACTTTGATACAATTGGTTTAGGTACAATGAATATCGACAAAGTTTATGGTCAATGGGCTTGGTTCATTGATAATATATATGACTTGAATCTATTTGTTTTTGTAGGAAATTATCCTTATCAAATTGCTAAAAATAGATATGACACATTTGTAGATATTTTACCAGTAGCTATTACTTCTATTGTCAATGGAGATAGAATATTTTTAGCTTCAAATCCTTGTTTATTGAATTCAAAAATTACAGTTAGATTTATATCCAGCCATCCTACGCTTAATAGAACAGTTGATTATGGCAGTATTAGAGATTTTATTTTTTAACACTATAACATGATGTGCTATTAAAAAACACCATAAATTTAATGGTATTATTAAATAGTTATAATATTTTTAGTTAGCACATCATGTCTATCTATTACAAATTCATAATATTATTTTAGTTAAGATAAATATTATATGTTTAGTTACTTATATATTCTTATTTACCTATCTTCTCGGTTCTATATCCTATTTCTTTATTGGCTAACTTATATCCTTCCTGTATCATTTCTTCTCTTGTTAATGCACTACCTAATAAATTATCAATGCTCAATTGTTTTCTATCACTAAAATACTTGTCTAACAATGATTCTTCTATGTCTTCCTGATATGCTAAATTTCCTTCATGCATTATATATTTTACATTAAATCCCTCTTCATTTAATACTTTTCCCACCAAAATACTTCTGTGGCATCTTATAGGTTCTTGCATAGCACCCAATAAGACTATCTTATAACCCATTTGACATCCTTTTTTTAATCTTTCTATTCCTTTTAAAAATATATCTTCATTTGCCACCTTCTCAAAATCTGCATAACCTTCTTGTGTATATACATTTTTATTGGCTCTTTTTGCTCCAAATTCTTTTCCCATGTATATATATACAAATCCAGAATTTCTAAGAGATTCGTTGAATACCTCTCTATTGTATTGAATATTATATTTAGAATATGGAGTTTCTCTAATGTCAACTACACAATTTATATTATATTTTTTTATCATATTAATAAGCTTATCAAATGGATAGTTTGAGTGTCCTATTGCGAATATTTCCATGAAAATACCTCCTATTCTTTAAAATCAGTATCTATTTATATATACCCGATTTATTTAAAAACAAATAAAGCATTACTTTAAATACTTTATATAGGTTTTAATTGATACTTTATATTTTTCTACTTTATATCCTTAACGAAAATATACAACTTTATATATAAAATATCAATATTTATGTATATTTTGTATATTAAATACAATTATTTATAAATTTTTTAATAAAAATTCATAAATAAGACATTTCTAGTGGATTCTAAGAATAAAAAAAGAAGCTCTATCTCATTAATTAGATAAAGCTTCTTTTTTTATTCTTATTTATACTTTGTAAACCTATTATAATGCACGTTTCACTGGTATCTGAACTTCTGTTAGCCAATCTTCTTCATGCTCTTTATTCCATATACCATCTATATAAGATTCTCTAGGATTTCCAATCACTTCATATTTATTATCCTCTATCCATTTAAATGCATCTGCATAAGTTTTTCCTAATGTTGAATATGGACCATTGTGTAATATACAAACTGCATTTTCGATTTCATCTAATTCTTTGAATTTTAATATATCGGTGTCTTCTTTTAAGCCATTTATAGCTTGACACATCTCAACATCCATATTGGTCTCTCTATATTCGCCATCATGATATATATTGAAACAATAATCTGGAACTGCACATTCACACCCCGTTTTCATCATTTCTTCAGCCATTACATTTGGAAATAAATTGAAAAGTTCATCATACCCCTTTAATACTTTTCTCATAGAAGCAACTTTAACTTTTGGTAAAGACTTAATAATTACATCATTCATATTGACTTCTCCTTTCAAATTCATAAGGTAGTTACGTAGTTTAATAAGCTTATATTCTTCACTTTTAATTACATCTAACATTTCTTTTTCTTTATTCATTAAAATATTTTCAACCTCTTCAGGATTTTCTACAGCTTTTTTTATATCAGCTAACGATAAACCCATTTGTTTTAAAGTTATTATCTGATGTAATTTAGGTAATTGCTCAGTTGTATAGTACCTATATTTTGTAAATTCATCTACATATTCTGGTTTTAACAAGCCTATATCTTCATAATACCTTAATGTCTTTGTAGTTATTTTATTTATTTTAGAAAACATTCCTATAGAAAACATCTCATCACCTGCGCATTAGATTTGATTAATTTAAGTTTAAACCTTCCCCTTAGGTTAAAGTCAATACAAAATAAATTATAATTATATTAATTCTTCAATTCTATCTCCACTCAATACCAATATATCCCCTGCTTTTATTACAGTTGAACCTTTAGGTACTAAAACCTGCTCATTTCGTTTTATCATAACTATTAATATATCTTCTGGTATATTAGAGTCTATTATACTCTTATTTGCCCACTTGCTACTCTCATCAACATTTACTTCTATAAGCTTAGAGCTAATTTCTCCATCATAATCATTAAATGTTTTTAATACAGGTGTATTATCATCAACTAAGTCCAGTTTTTTGGCTACAGTTGGTATCAATGTACCTTGTATACCTACTGAAAGTAACGCTATAAAAAATATTATATGAAATATGTCATTTTCTATGATTACGCCTTGAGTAACTGCATGAATTGCAAAAACTACTGATGCAGCACCCCTAAGACCTACCCATGATATGAATAATTTTTCTTTATTTGAGAATTTAAATTTTGCCAGAACTATGAATGTTGCTAATGGTCTTGCAATAACTATCATGAATATAGATATGCCCATTGCTATACCAAATACATTTGGTAACTTGGAAGGGAAAGATAACAATCCTAACATAAAAAATAACATTATTTGCATAATCCATGAAATTCCATCAAAGAAATGAACCAAACTTTTTTTAAGAGGTATCTTACTATTTCCTATAATAATACCTGAAATATAAACACTTAAATATCCATTTCCTCCAATATACTCGCTAAATGCATAAGAAAGTATTGCAATAGCTGTTATAAATATAGCATAAAACCCTTCTATCTCGAAGTTTGAATTTCTTAAAATATAAACAGACAATTTTGCTAGTACAAATCCTATAGCTAGCCCAAAAGCTATTTGTTTTATTACCATTGGTACAATAAGTTCTACCCCAGAATTATTCATCAATGTCAAAATAATTAGTGTTAACATATATGCTATTGGGTCATTACTTCCACTTTCAACTTCCAATAATGAGGCAAGAGAACCTTTTAAATTTAGTTTTTGAGAACGTAATACGGCAAATACAGATGCTGCATCTGTTGAAGCTGCTATTGCTCCAATTAGCAAACCTTCAAATAAACTAGTTCCTATTACCATATGACAAAAGATACCTGTGACACCTGCTGTAATTATTACACCTAATGAGGACATTAATATAGAAGGTATTGCAACGGGTCTAGCCATATTCCAATTTGTTCCAAATCCCCCAAAAAACATTATAAATATTAGCCCAATAGAACATAATTGTTTTGTTAATTCATAGTTGTCAAAATAAATTCCAACCATTCCATCAGACCCAAATAACATCCCTAATAGTATAAAAATTAATAATATTGGTACTCCAAATTTATATAATACCTTGCTAGAGGTTATACAAATCAATAGCACTAATCCACTTATAATCATCAATTCTGTCATAGCATCAACTCCATTTCATATAAATTTTGTAGATTAATTTATATCTACAATTTTATTACTTGTTCAAATATAACATGACATAAGTTTTATAAGTTATGGTTTATAAAGTACAATAAAAATTTCACAATACATTAAAGTATGAGCATTATACTTAAATTTATATATTTATTTTAATTCTATTCATTTAGTATTTATAATTTGAATTTTTTTTAATTAATATTTCATTTTTCAATTGATTGTTTAATATATTTCATTTTTTTATAGTAATTTTATATATAACTATGAAATACAAAGTAGTTAGATAAGTAGTAAGAAACTAACATGTAATATTAGATACTTTAGATATGAAATCTTAAAACTTTTATATATTGAAATACTTCTTTATATATATTATTGTATATTTCTTATAATTTATTGTCAATTTATTTTTTCTCAAAAATAGAATAATTGCATAATTTTTTTCAAATTATGCAATTCATAAAATTTATTCCCAAAACTCTTTTATTGCTTCTATTATCTCACTATAAGGCAATGAAGTAGCTTCGATTATTGATTTGTTTGTCTTTTCTAAATAATACTTAATCATATGATATCCAAAAGCATATCCTGCACAATAAGGTAATCCCACTGGAAAATATCCTTGCATTTTAGCTATGTCATCACCATAAAGATAGGATGTTATATTTTGAAATCCAGTTTCTTTTAAAGCATTTTTGTGAATAAGTGAGAAGTATAATTTTAAATTAATTTCATATGTAATATTGGAAATGGATTACCTTGTCCATCTATTTCAGACCTATCAAACTCTTTAAAGCCTAAGTGAATATAAAATCCCACAGCTTTTTTATTTTGTTCATTTACATCAACATATTTTACATTGTATTTATCTATAGCATATGTTATTAATTTTTTACCAATGCCATTTCCTCTATATTTATCTTCTATAAACAGCATCTCAACTTTATCTTTATCTATCCCTATAAAAGCCTTTATTGAATCATTATCTTTTATACAAACTATATGTTCTACTTCTTTAAGCCCAATTTCAACTAATGGTATCAAAGATTCAATATCTTTTTCTGTTAAAAAATTATGAGTTGCTCTTACTGACGATTCCCAGACTTGCAACATTTCTTCATATTCTGTTGAATTTATTTGTTTCATTTCAAAAATTATTCCAGATTTCATAAAAATTTCCTTTCTATATTACTTTTAATTGTATAACACTTCTTTATACAAAACTTAGAAAGGACTATGAAGGTTAAATATCATAGTCCTCATTAAGTTTAAATATTATCTATTATATATTTTTAGCATTTATATACTATAATCTAGCAAATTTACTACAATAATTCACATTAGTTTATACTAAAGGAGCTTCTATTTGAGTAGTAAAAAGGAATTTATGGCAGTGACCATCATTAACAGTAGTTTCTCCACATACTAAGTGAATGTGTTTATCAGTTCCAGGTATTCTAATTGCTGGTCCTGTTGTAACACATATCTTATGGAAATGGTCAAGGAAATCTACATTATCATTTATTTTATGAACATGATTTGTACCACCATTTATTGGTATAACTTCACCAGTAACTCCTGCTGCACGGTGATTATGTCTATCATCACATTCTTCTGCTAACTTAACACTTTGTGAGTATTCATGAACATGTGTCATTTCCTCATAATCATTATAGCACTTGTTACATTTATTATATTTATAATCATCATATACATAATCTCTTTCACATTTATAATTTTGATAACTCATTTTTATATCTCTCCCTATATTATATTAAGAAATTCTTTTAAGGAATCTCTAATATATAGTATGAATTAAAGTCAAAAAAGTTCATATTTTGTAAAATTATGTATTTATTTTAATTATTTTTCCCAGTATTTAGGATGTACTAGTGAGGTTGGCAACTTCGTATTAGAGTCTCCTTTTGCAGTATTAACTTGTAATTGTGTTAAAAATATACTATTCTCAAGATTAGCACCTCTAATATCACAATCTCTTAAATCTGCTCCTATTAAATTTGCTCCACTCAAATCTGCATCCTTTAAATTTGCTGCTATTAGAAATCGCCACTTTAAATCTGCTCCTATTAGATTTGTTTTTCTAAGGTCTGCTCCTATTAAATCTATATTTTTGCTTAATTTTTTCATATTTTTAAGAGTAGAAGTCTTGATAAATGATTTAGCTTTTTCCATTACAGAATCACTCGCTTGTGATAATAATGAATTAACCTTTGCTCTATGTGATGTGATATCCAAATCAATTAGCTTTTCTGGAGTCATATTAGTTATCTTTTCAGTTTCTTCAATTATTAAGTCAATTTTTGATTTGATTGTGTCTGATATATTTAATACAGATGCTTCTTTAAGGTACCATAACATTTCATGTAGCTGTCTCATAATTAAAAATACTTCAGACATTTGATTTGATACTTCTGGTGATTGCATCCAGTCTATACCCTTATATGTTACTTGTGCTACTTTTTGACCTGAACCAAAGCAATCATATGCAGTGCACCCTTTAAAACCTCGCTTCATAAGATTATTATGTACAGAACATTTAAAATCTGATTGCAAATTAATACAGGGCTTTCCTGATTCCTTATCAATAGGAAATCCATCTGAAGCAGAAAAATAAAGAGCTACACAACAAAGTCCAAAACACTTCTTACAGTCAATTTTTAGCTCATCAAATAACTTATTATTGTATATATTTTTATGTATATTTATCATATTTTCTCCTTTTAAACTTTTTTTAATAATATATTATTTATAACTAAGTTATAATCAAATCTCTTATTTAACATTTCTTATGCTTAATTATAATTTAAGATATCATTTATTCCAATAGTATACATAAGTTTCTTGATATTTGTAACAATACTTTTTATGCTAAAGCTTATTTTAAATATAGTTGTAGAGGAGAGAATATTTTAGTATCCAATTATTTTCATATTTCTTCTGAAGATTGAGGAAATGGGGTATGTTGGTTACAAGACATCATTATTCCATATTACTATGGAAAAAGCTCAAAGCCTTTAGTAAAATCCAGTCGTCCTAAAGTTTTTACTCTGTATAATAGATTGGATAAATGTATTGGTGAATATATTAGTAGAAGTGATAACAGACTTTATGAGCGAATAGGTAAGATGTTCAGAATATCTATTGAGGAATAAACCTATTTCAACTATACATTAATAAAATCTGTACTTAATAAAACCATAAGAAAATATAAAGATAAATAAACTTTAATTACTTAATAGACTCTTATGGTTTTATACTGTAATAGAAAATTATAAACAACATAGTTTATTTATAATTTTACGCTTTTTTAACAACAGAAGATTTTAGTTTCATAGCTCCAAAACCATCTATCTTACATTCTATATCATGTCCATCTGATGGGTCATGGATTAAACGTATATTTTTCACTTTTGTTCCAATCTTTATAGATGATGAACTTCCTTTTACTTTAAGGTCTCTAATTACTGTAACAGAATCTCCATCATTTAATACATTTCCATTTGTATCTTTGATAATATTTGAATCTTCTTCAGCTCCCAATCCTAATGCCCATTCATGAGAGCATTCTGGGCAAACTAAAGGAGTTCCATCTTCATAAGTATATTCTGAATTACATTTCGGGCAATTTGGTAAATTTTCCATCTTTATATGTCCTCCATTTGTTATTTTTAGATTTCTTATTATATAAAATTTCTTTTGAGCCTTTATGATATCATATTATACTTATATTTACAAACTACTAATTTACTTAATGTTTAAATTCTATTCGTGGTATTATTAAACTTGATTTAGCTGTAATCTCTTTCTTATATGTTGATATTATTACAATTTTATGACTCTATCTGCCTGCTCCGATAACTCTAAATCATGAGTTACAAATACGATAGTTTTACCATTCTTATTTAGACTTTTAAGTATATCAAATACTATGTCTCTATTTTTTTTATCTAAATTACCTGTAGGTTCATCTGCAAATATTACTTCACATTCTTTTAATATTACTCTTGCTAACGCTACCCTTTGTTGTTCTCCTCCACTCAATTCGTATATCTTTTTTTTATTGTATTTTCTAAGACCTACAGACTCAAGTGCGTAATTTATTTTTTCATTATGGTTGATATTTTTTTGATACTTTAAAGCAATTTTCAAGTTATTTTCAACATTTTCATTCTCAATTAAAGCATAATTTTGAAATAGATAACCATAAAAATCCCTTTGTAAAATTCTTATCTGTTTACTATTTGGATTTTTTATATTATTTATTATAATATCACCAGAATTAGGTTTTTCTAATAATCCCATTATATTAAGTAAAGTTGTCTTACCTGAACCACTGTTTCCTGTTATCGCTACAAACTCGCCCTTAGAAATTTCTAGGTTAAAATTGTCTATTATAGATTTATCTTTAAATTTTTTCGATATATTTATTAATGAAATCATCTTTTTAATGTTCTCCTTTTATAATTTTATTAAATGAACTATTTGAGATAATCTTGTCTAATATAATAGATATAATTAATTCTACAACTAATATTAGAAGTCCAAATAAGATAATGTTGTTATTTAAATCTACTCTTGTTGATATAATGCTTATTGGAATAATATTTGTTAATATTAATGAGATTATTAACAATATACTTCTAGATGTAGTCGAATAACCAAATATTTTTTTAATATATAGCTTATATTTGTTTCTTTCATAGTAGCTAGCTACTATATTGTAGGTAATCATTAAGTTTGATATTGCTATTATTATTATAGTGAAAATCTCACTATTCAAAGATTTTTCTAGTTTATTTATTTCTAAACCATACTCATTGTAAACAGCATGTAAACTTTTAATATACGCTTCTACATCTTGAGCTTCAATAATATTACTTATATCTGCAAGAGCATCTAATTTCTTAGAATTAAAATAGACACATCTAGATATATAAGAAAGATAAAAAGAATCATCAATATTATCTATGTCAATTATTGCTATTGGGTCATCAATGAGATTTCTATTGTCATCCATAACAAATGAGTTATAAGTAAAATAGCTTTGATTATTATCTACATATATTATGTTAACATTTAAATCTGATTTCTTTGTTTTATTTAAATCTCTATTTAACTCCTCATTATACATATTTTCTACTTCTATTTTTTCAAAGTAAAATAATTCTCTAAATTCTTTTTTAATCTCATTTTCATGTACTTGTAATTTTTTAGGAACTAATAAATTTATAGTCTTATCGTCATAATTAATTAGATTAAATATTTCTTTGCCATTTGAATAAATAGGGTTAACTTTAAGATAGTTCTTATTTATCTTTATATTTTTACCATATTGACTTACTTCTGGGTTTTTACCCCTCGAGTTTATTTCATACATGTAACTTCCATTTTCAAGTTTTTCAAAATTAGTTGTATCAATTAAGAAAGCATCTTTTTCTTCTACTAAACTTTTATAGAAGCCTTTAATCTTAGCATTTTTAATTACTTCTTCCTTTCCTAAAGATTGTTCGCCTGTATCTTTAAGAGTAAGATTATAAACATTTTTTGCTTTATCCCACTCAGATAGATTTCCTAACTGAGTTTGTAGCATATTATAATTTGAAATACAGTTATTTATGGATAATACAAGAAATGATACAAATACAATTTTCAGTGTGAAATGCATTATATTTATAAAACCATAAGATTTTTTCCCATTTAGAGCTAACACATATTTAGAACTTCTACTATTAAAACTAACTATTAATGTGGTTATAAAAATATTTATCAAAATACATGCAATTGAAAATATAACAAAGTATAAACATGCTTTAACACCCAAGTTTAACTTTAAAATATAGATTATATATATTAAGAATGCTGTGATAGATGATAAAATCATAATTCTAAGTATATTTCTTAAAACTCTAATAATTATATCTAACTTAGAATATCCATTTAATCTTAAAATAGAAGCCTCTCTACTCACACTAACTGAATAATGTATTATTGTAGCCAAGAAGCAAAGAATAATTAATATTAAATCTCTAATTATTGAAGGATTTAAGTATAAATTTGAATCAACATATCTATCATGTAGTTTTGCTACAAAAACACTTCTGTCTACATTTAACTCTTTTAATATTTTATTTATTGTATCTTCATTTTGAGTTGAAATATATAAGATTCCTGATTCTCCAACTTCACTTATTTTATCAAAATCTCTAATCAAAATTGATATGTCTTTACTCATAGTTGAGAATTTACCTACTTGATTACTATTATTAGTATTTATATTACTAATAAATTCATTTGAATTAGCATTAGGGAATTCTCCTAATTTTAACTTTATGTTGTTATCCAAACTTGTATCAGTCGTATATATAGATAATTTTTCATTATTATTAAAAACATACTTTGATATGGTCACATCATTTTCATCTGCAATATCTTTAATCCACTTACTATAATTTTTATCTAATTTTTTATAATCTTTAAACATTACAGATATACTTGTTGTATCATTATACAAAATATTATTAATTTCATTATCTTTAACTATATTCAGACCTAATAAAGATACTATTAATAGTTCAATTGTAAATAATACATATATTATCTTTTTCATTTATAGCTCCCCTCCTAATTATTTTCATTCTAAAAGCAAAAATACATTTTACCTTAATTAAAGTATAATATTTTATACCTCTTCTAAACAACTACTATATTGTCACATTCTAAATGGCAAGTGTCTATTTTGTCATAAAGATAAAAATAACCTTAAAACAGTTAATTTTTTATAATCAACTGTTTTAAGGTTATTATTTATTTTTACCAAACAATATTTCAATGATAATGTACTTATTTCTTCTTGCGTCCATAGACATAGCCATGTACATTCATCAAATCCAATAAATCCATTGAAAACTTTACCTTCTCTACATGCACATTGAAGGGTAGAATGAATACATTTGCTAAAGAACAATGCTTCTAGCTCAGGTCTTAACATGTGAATATATCGGCAATAAAAAACTAAATCATCCACAAAAAGATTTTCATAATCTCCATAACACTGAAATCTTTATTGTTTGTTCTACCTTTTTTATTTACACATTCTATCAAATAACCAATTCCCATACCTATAAAACTACCTACTACTCTCCACATAAAATTATCTGTAATAAATCCAATTGATATCCCCACTATAAAACCACATATCATGAAATTCTCTAAAAGTTCATCTTCTGACTTATTTAAATTTTTTCCAAAGTTCAATATTATCACCTCATCTCAACTTAATTATATTTATATATTAATCGATTCACAATCCTTATATAGTTGCATTACTGATTTTATCTATATTCTAAATTAAGGTAACAAAGATTAAAAAGGCTGTATCATAGCAATTATAAACTACTATGATACAGCCTAAAGGTTAAACTTCTCTTATATTTTTAATAATTTCACGAATCTTTTTAGCATTTTCAGCAATATCCCCAACAGTACCTTTAGTTAATAAACCACCAAATCCGCATACATCAACTCCATTTTCCAGCCATACATGTAAGTTTCCAAAATTAATTCCACCACTTGCTAAAACCGGCATATCAGGTATTGGCGTTTTAAATACATTTACTAGTTTAGGTCCATAGAAATCTGATATTGGAAAAGCCTTGATAAAGGCAGCGCCTAAACTCAGTGCCTCTACTGCTTCAGTCAATGATGTGCATCCTGGAGCATAAGGAATTTGATATCTATTGCAAGTTTTTGCTACATCTTCATTGTAATTTGGTGCAATAATAAATTGAGCTCCATGTAAAATAGCATGACGAGCTGTTTCACTATCCAAAACCGTCCCTGCTCCCACACAAAGTGCTTCGCCATATTTTTTATTAAGCTCTTGAATTGTTTCTCCAGCATTATTCAAGGTATAACTCATTTCTATAACTGTTATGCCACCTTTTATACAACCTTCAGCAATTTCACATGCACGATTAAGTGTTTCTTCTCTTACAATTGCAAGAGCCCCACATTCTGCCATTCTTTTAGTTATATTCACCTTTTTCATATCATCACCTCTATATTCATCAAACCACTTCGCTTCTCCATTAATTTAAACCTCATTTTATGATACATATGTTAGTCATATACCAGTCTAATTGCCCTATCTACTCTCACTATTTTTATTAAATAATACTCTATAATTTTCAACTACTCTCTTAATTTCTTCAAGTACTTCTCCAGTTGGTTCAGTTACAGGAAGTCGTGCATTCCCAACATTAATTCCATTCAAGGCAACAGTTTTCTTTATAACAGATGGAATTGTTCCAAGCTTTAAGATACGGCGAAGTTCTTCTATACTATTTTGAGCTTTTTGAGCCTCTTTCAAATTACCTTTCATAAAGTTATCATAAATGGCAATATCAATTTCTGTAAGAAAGTTTGCTGTTGCAGCAACAGCACCTTGAGCACCAGCTCTCAAGCTTTCAAGAATAAGTGAATCTGAACCTGAAAATACACTGAAATCCTCACTCTTAGTTACTTCAATATAAGCTTTCATGTTGTCAAGTTTACCACTACTATCCTTAATTCCAATAATAGTCTTTATCTTTGACAATTCACACACTGACTCTGGTTCAATATTAATTCCAGTCTTCCCTGGCATGTTGTACATCATAATAGGTAAATTAACTGAATCAACAATAGTTTTATAATGTAAAATTAATTCCTCCTGTGTTGGTGTTACAAAGTATGGTGTAATAATAGATAGCGCACTTGCTCCAATAGTTTCCATTCTCTTGGATAAACTTATAACTTCACGAGTTGAATTACCGCCTGTTCCAACAAAAACAGGTACACGGTTGTTAGTGTGATTGATAACAATCTTTGCAAATTCAACTTTTTCATCATCTGTCAATACATGACATTCACCATTAGTTCCCAAAATAAATAATCCATAGATTCCTTTTTCAATTAAATAATCGATTAATTTGCATGTTGCTTGTTGATTTATATTTTGATTTTTATCAAATGGTGTTATCATTGCACATATAATGCCTTTATATTTCATAAAATTATATTCCCTCTCTAATAGACTTTCCAAGACTTCCTGCTGGATGCCACTTCAAATACTGTTGTGTATTAAGACCTTTAGCATATTGTAATGCGACACTTAATGATTGTAATACTATTGTTTCAGCTAGAATTGAAGCACGAGGAGCTTTATTAAGACAATCCCCTTCCTGATTAACTCCTGCGAACAAGAATATATCACAAATATTCTTTAAAAATGAATTAGCATTACCACTTACACCAATTATCCTTGCTCCATTTATTTTTAGTGTTTCAATAGTTGCTTTTAACTCTTGAGTTTCACCACTATTTGATATTGCAATAACAACATCTCCTTCAACTACTTGACCACTTGACCCATGTACTGCTTCTGTACCATGCAATATATATGCTGGTGTTCCAGTAGATGAAAGCAGTGAGGAAATATATCCTGATACATGCCCTGGTTTACCAATACCAGTCACATGTACACGTCCATGATTCCTTTCAGCTTCAAAAATTAAATCACATGCTTTATTTATAGACGTCTCATCTATTGAGGCAATAAATTCTGATACTTCACTAGATAGAGTGTCTAAAAATGCAGATAATGTATTTTCCATAAGACTATCCTCCTTGAAATTATAGTGACTATACTTAGACTTTTACATAATTTAGTCTAAATAGGTTTTATGAATTGTAAAATATTATGTAATATTGAACCAACTACGTTATAATCAATGTTAGGGAAAGTTGCACCCTCTATACCAAGAGTTCCATAAACTGGATATAGTATAACTGGTAAAAATGCAAGTAATAATCCTACAACGAACGACCCAGCAATAGCCCCTCTCCATCCACCTGAAGTATTACCAAATATTGCAGCTGTACCACCTGAGAAGAAACATATGTGAGCAGCTGGAATAATTACTACAGGGAATATACTAGGAAATGATGCCATAATAGCAATCGCTAATAGACCAGCAGCATATGCTGAGATAAATCCAATAATAACTGCATTTGGTGCATATGGGAATACTGTTGGAACATCTAGTGCAGGACGTGACCCTGGAATATACTTTTCTGAAATGATTACGAATGCTGCAGTTATTTCGGCTAAGAACATACGAACACCTGACATCAGTATTGACATACCAGCTACAAATGTAAATGCCTCTATAAGCGGAAATACTAACCAATGTGTTGAGCCAGCAATCTCTTGAGTAAATGCTTGACCAGCTTTTAATGTTGCAATATAAAATAAGATTAGCATAACTATGGATAGACCCATTAAGAAGTCTCTGAATATTGATAACCACTTAGGAAATTCTATAGTCTCTGTTGTATCATCTTTATGTTTCGAAAATAAACGCCCAATATAACCTGATAGACCATAACCAATCATATTAAAGTGACCAATAGCTTGTTCATCACCGCCTGTTAATTCACGCATAAAGGGTTGACAGAATTGAGGCAATGCAGCAGACATAAATCCTAATATAGCTCCACCTATTAAAATAGTGATTGTATTATCGAATCCATGTGCTTTCATGATTAAAACTAATACACAAGAAAAGAATAAACTATGACCTGTTGTAAAGAAAATATTCTTAAACTTTGTAATACGTGCAAATACTAAATTTAATATGAATCCAAGAATTAATGTACATGAAACTGCAAAACCATATGTACCTTGTGCAAGTGCTGTAGCTGCTTCTGGTGAAGCTATAACACCAGTAATTCCAAAGCCATGTTGGAACAGTTTATTGAAATTTTGAAGTGCTCCTGTCATAGCAGAGGCACCAATACCAAATATCAAAAAACCGATAAGTGTTTTTGAAGACCCTGTAAATACTTCAACAGTTGATTTCTTTTGAAGAATCAATCCTATACATGCAACTACACCTAGCAAAACAGCAGGCGTACTCAACAAACTAATAATAAACTCCATAAACATTCCTCCCTATTTTCTTAAATTTATACCTCTTTTGAAGCAAGGAATTTTTCTAGTGCTGTCTTAATTTCGTTTCGGTCAACAATATTGTGAATTCCAATTATATCAAACTTCAAATTTTTATTTTTTAGTTCTTCAGCAACATCAATTAATGTTTCTACAGCATCTCCATTGAATCCATTTAATGAATCCAATGAACCATGTTCTACTTCAATTGGAAAGTTATTTTCCTTAATAATTTGTTGAGTCTTTATTTTTAACATTAAACTTGAGCCAACTCCTGCTCTACATGCGATTAAAATCTTATACATAATTAAATCCTCCTTTATAGTTCGTGTTTTTTTATAAAATCAATAATTTCTTTAGCTTCTTTAGCACTATCCAAAATCTTAAAGAACTCATCTTGTTCCAATAATTCAACCAGTTCAGACATAGCACGTAAATGACTATTATTATCTATTGCACTTAGGCAAAATACATATTTTACAGGGTCATTCTCATCATTTCCAAACTCAATAGGGCTATCTAAGGTAGCAATACCTATTGCAATCTCTTTTGCCCCAGCTTCTGGTCTAGCATGTGGAAGCGCAACATGTTTTGTAATTACTATGTATGGTCCAGATACTTTTGCCGAGTTAATCATGGCATCTACATATCCCTCAGTCACTTTGTTATTTTCAACTAATGCAGAAGCTGACTGTCTAATAGCCTCCTCCCAATTCTTAGCTTTTACCTTTATTTTTACTAGTGTTTCATTAGTAATCTCACTTAGCATAGGCTCCTCTCTTTCCTTAGATGTAAAATTTTCTACTTGTGTAAAATAGGCTAATAACTCACTTGAAAGAATACTTTCAGAAGTTACTTTTGCATATTTTTTTATTATCTCCATAACCTCATCTATTTTAGGTTGTCTTAAAAAAATATCACCTAATTGAATGTACACTTCACGTGTAATTTTATATTTTTCTTTTGTGGTCATAACAGGGCTTACTTTAATCACTGGCACATCTGTTTTTAGACCTTCTGTATTATAATTAGTAGTAAATACAATGTCTACGGGTTCACTGATATTTTCCAATCCAACTGATTCTGACATTGGTATAAAATGTAAGTCAGGGAATAAGTTCGTAAGTTCTGCATGTAAAATAGCTGAACTACCAACACCATTTGAACAAACTATTAATGCTATCCTTTTTCTAAAACCATCAAATTCTTTTTTATTTGAAAAAAGTGTTGCAAAGTGCATTGTCAAGTATGCTAACTCCTCTTCTTGAATTTCTTCTCCAAATAATCCACAAAACTCTTTCATTGCATTACTTACAATTCTATAAACTAATCTATATTCTTCTTTTACTTTTTCGCAAATTGGATTATAAATAGGTAGTTTAAATAAAAGTCTGTAATAGGCCGGTCTAAAATGAGAATATAATTGTTTAAATACTTTTTCTTGACTTATATAATAAACTCCACTTAGATATCCGAATCTTGTCATCATTTTATTTACAATTTTTGAAATTACATCCTTATCTTCTGTATCTTCTTCATAGTTTCCTACTGATATACCTAAAATCCAAGCACTAATATACATTACATTATGAGGTTTTATCTTCTCTTCATTCTCATATACTTCTAATAATTCCTTAGCAAATTTATATTCCTTCATTGAGCTCATAACTGAAATATTGGGAATATCTACATTTTCTTGAATAACTATTCTAGTTGAACACATCCTTGCTTTTAGAAAGATAAATATATATATAAATTCTATTAATCTATCTTCAACAAAAGTAATTTCATATTTTTTTATTAGCTTCAATATAATTTTTTTAGCTTCTTCAAAACTGTCTAAATTATATTCTTTAATAAAAATATCAAATACTCTTGAACTTTTTTCTTTAGACAAAGTTTCTATAATGTTCTTAATAAGTACTCTCCTTATTTCCATTTCATTTCCAACTAAGTAATATCCATTTATACGATTATTCTTGACTTCTATACCCTTTTTTTCAAGATTTGGTATTAAGTCTTTAAAATCTAGATTTACAGTAGACCTGCTTACTTTTATAGAATTTATAAAATGATTAATTGAGATGTCCTCCATATTAATAAAAAGCATTAAATACATATATAAAAGTCTTTCAACTTTACTAAAATAGTAAGTATTCTTAGAATAGTTTTTTTCTAGAATTTCTTTAATTGCTTTTTTTGTTTCTTTTCTAACGATAATATCTTTATCAGCTCTTAAACATATAAGTGGTACGTTTTTTACTTTAAGCATGTCATTGATTTTATTTATTCTATAAGTAATTTGTCTCTTTGATGAGTTAGATTCATCTTGTAATCCATTAGTTGTAATCAATGTGCTATTTAATAAAATCTGGAGAATTGATACAATTTCTTTGTCCACTACCATTAATCCCTACTTTCTTCTTAAGATTAGTCTTCATATTATCATTGGATTTTTTCATCACCTCCACAATACTTATTTTATTTGAGAATTTTATCGTTTTCAATTTCATTTAAGTATAACTTTTGTTTTAGATTGAGACAAAAATTAAACTTATCTAAAATAGATACTATAGTACACCTGTAGATTTTATAAATAAAAAAGGTTTCTTTAGGTAAAGAAACTTAAGAAACATTTATTTAAAGAATAGAAACTATACTAATTATGAATAAATTACTACAAGTAAAAAGCACATTAATTTAAAATAAAATTGATGTGCCTTATTTATAATTCTAATGTATTAAATTTGTTTTTTAACTTGTAATTTTACATCCTTTTTTCTTCAATTAACTCATCTAAATGAAAGATTTAATAATATCTGTTCCTTCTGATTTTAATATTTTAATCCAAGCAAGTTAAAGTTTTTTCTTATATAATAAGTTGATACTTATCTATTTCATTCTTTTAAGTATTTCATCTAATGAAATACACTCTGCATACCTTCCATTCCAGATAAATTCATTGTAATATTTATATGATTGTTATGATGACAAAAATGAATTGTCAATAGTTGTATTTGTGTAAGATGGAACTATTATAACAAGCAATTCTATCCTATAAATTTTTATTTGTGAAAAATCTACTAAAAATATAGTAAATCTTAAGATAATACTTACAAATATTTATTAATTAAAATTAATTAATAAGGAGAATTATTTCACTCATTTGTGATATGGTTCTCACTTATATTATTAAAGCATTTGTGTTGTGTTTTTAGAAAATTTTTTATATAGTGCATTTCCTGGATTTATAGCTATCAATACAATTGCAACTATTAAATATAACATTGCATAGTACTTTATAAGCTCTATTAAATCTCCATTAATTGTCCCAATAAAAAAATTAAATAGTTGATGTATTGTAATAGGTATTATTAAAGTTTTATTTAGATTATAAAAAGTTGTCATTATAATACTAATTGATATAATTGCAATCATAAAAAATATAATATATTTTATTAAATCAACTTCTTTAAATCCTGTTGTAAACCATATTGGTAAATGCCACATCCCCCACCAAAAACCTACTATTATTGATGCTTTTAAAGGAGAATTTTTTTTCTGAAGGTGATTTTGAACAAATCCTCTCCAACCTAATTCCTCACCTAATGGTCCTGCAAATAAATTTTTTAAGAAGAAATATATAAGCACTCCTAATGACGAAATTTTAAAGTTAGGTATTGTTCCATGATTTTTAGATGCTAATATAAGTATAACTACTATAGTTATTAAAACTTGTATACTAATTGCTATTGATACTATTGAAAATTTAAATTTATTTCTAAATTTACCTTTTATATATACTAAAAAATTTTTATCTGGGTAAATTTTTTTAAATAATATCATAAATGCAAAAGTTGATGACCAAGATGATATGCACAGAGCAATATCAGATATCACTGCTGGAAGTTTTAGCATTATAGTTGCTAGTGTCAATAAAAAAAGTGGTAAAAAAATTATATTTGTTAGAATAATAAAACTTACTATAGGTCTTTTTAATACTTTATCTGTTCTCATAAATAATCCTCATTTCAAATTAATATTTAACTGCTATATAAGTTATAACTGCTTATATCATGAGTTTAAACCTATGAGTAAGTCTCAGGTCAATGCTTTTATGTTATTTTATAGGTGCATAAAGCTCTAAAAATATACGCTCAATACCTTCTTCATAAGTAGTAAGCAATATATTAACATAGACTATTCCAAGTAATTCATATTCATTTTCTATTGCTATTTCTCTTAATCTGTCTTTCACTTTATTATCAATACTTTCTCCTCCAGTTGACCATCTGCCATCTTCAATAATAGTATAAATGCAATTAGGATGAGATAAAACTTCACCTTCTATGATTTTGTCATATTCATCTACTTCCCTTACAATTATAAATTTTTCTTCTACTATACCTTCTTCATTAAAACTTATTACTCTTCTTAAATCAGTTAATGTAACTGCTTTTTTTAAGTTGTTTGTATTCTCTTTTAAGACCTTATATTCATCATAGTCAGTAACATGTTTTATTCTACCCTTTACCTCTAAAGGCTTCATTTCTTTTATTATGTATTTCCCAAAATATGTTTTGATTTTGTCACAATCTTCTTTGACTAACTGAATTTTTTTTAAGAGAAGCTTTTTATATTCTATTTCTTCTAGTATGATTTGTTCCTTCTCTTCTAGTAAAAGTTCTAAATCATTTATACTCTTACTTTTTCTTATTTCTTGAATCTTTTTAATTTCTATATCAATTTCTCTATAAAAGTTTATCGTTGTAATATCATATATATCAAACTGATTATATATTCTATATCCATTTTCTTCATTTTTCTTAGGATTTACTAATCCTTTGTCTTCATAAAATTTTAGTGTGTCTCTAGACATTCCTAAAAATTTAGATACTTGTCCAATTGTATACATTATGTCCTCCTATTATTAGATAAATTCTTTATGCTCATTAAACGTATTTCTATTAACAACTACAACATCACCTAAACTTTGAAGTATCAAAACCAGCATAATATTTACAATCTTTGGAATTACTCTTTTTATTTCATAACCCAAGTGTAAACTTGTTAATATAATACGTTATAAATACTATATTGTCTACATATTTCTAACAATGGTTCTTTCACTTTAAGATGTTCTTAAACATATTTAACTTTTATTTCAAAAGATTTCCTATAGATAAAAATGTTCCCTTCATGATAACAGTTTTATTATTTCAACTATCTGTCACCATAAAAGGAACATCTTAATCTTTAAACACATTCTAAATACTCTTTTAACAAATATTATTAAATTATTCTAATGCTATTGTTTCATATTTATTAGTCTTATTTTTATATAAATTTAAATATAAAACTATATATTCACCTACTTTTAAGGGTACATAAGTCTTCTTCTACTAGCAATAGTAAGTGCATCCTCTACTTATCATAAACTATAAATTTTTATCTCATTGTAATATATCCATGATACTGTGAATATGCATCCATAGTTGCTATATCACCTAAGAATACTGATGCAATATTGAATTGTGGTTTTAAATACGGGAATTCCTCTTCTTGTGCCCATTCTGGCTTTTTAATAAAAGCTTTTGCCTCTTCAACCACAGCTTTATACCATTCTTCTTCTCCTTCAAACCATAGTTCTACTACACGGTCAAAGGCAGTTGCTCCATAGTTAATTATTATTTTACTACTGACAAAACGATTAACATAGCAACAGTTTGTAAAATATGGAACTATTTCATCATAAAACCATTTTTCTCCTTCTTCTTTAGAAATTCCATCTGGATACTTAATCATAAATTGCCAACGATAGTTTGGTCCATCTTGTACAGTACGTCCTTTTCCTCTAAAATCTTCTTCCCAATTTATTGGAACAAAGGCAAATATAAATGGTGGACATCCGTTATCTCCACCTACTGCACGTCCTACATCTCCACTTTCTGCATTCTCATGAACCTTTTTATTCTCTACATCTGGTATACATCCTTGCCAACGTAGAACATCCATAGGCATATATTCTGTCATAATTCTATTTGCCATCTCAGGCATATGCTCATCCACAAGCCAATAATGTTCTGTTAGTTGCATCTTACGTACACCAAAACGCTCACCTTCATTTGGTGTAGGATATGCTTGATAAAAGGCATATTTAGTACAATATGGTCCAAAAGTACTAATACTATCTGGAATATGGTGACGATATAACCAGTCCATTAATTTAGGTCTATACTCTTCCTTGGCAAGCCCTACATATATTAAACTTCTCATTATTTTAAATTCAAAACCCATAACCATTCTCCTATAATCAAAGTATATTCACATACTTTCAATTTTCCTTTTTCTTATCTTTACTCAAAATATATCTTGTAAACAAATCTACACCTGCACCCACATACCACACTCCTACTGCCATAGCTACAGCAATTTGAATACAAATATCTTGTAAGTTAATAATATTTTCACTTGTCATAATAGTTAGACCTATAGCCCAACCACAAAGCCATGATGGTAGGAAAATTATTTTTTCAAATAAGGATGCAATTATAACTGCAAAAAAACCTAATATACTAAGTGTTAAAAATAATTCTAGGTTTTGATTGAAGTTTATATATTCCATAATTAAAATAGTCAACACTGCCCATAAATCTCCACACCAAAAACCAAACATTATTTTTAATCCATCTTTTTGTTTATTACCATTAGTTACATATAATCCTGCACAGATTAGTGCTACAGCTCCAGTTTTTATTCCTATATAAGGTGCTAACACTGCCCATAAAGGAGGTAGTAAAGCAATCCCCATAGACAGTGTTAATATTTCTTTTTTCTTTCTATACATTTCCTATATCGTAATTAGTAGCTTCTCTAGCTTGCCTTATCTCTAATAGCTTCATTGCTATTTGATTTGCAATCATAGATACTACAAAATAACTTAAGTATAGTGGTATAAATATAACAATAAATGCTGGAGTTAATCTAACATTGTAATATGTAAGTACTAAACAAATAACTACTAGAATAATTTCAATTTGTTTAAAGCTTGGCTTTTCATTCATACAATAAGCCTCCTATAATATCCCTTAAAAAAGAGTCTTAGTATTTTAATTATTATCCTAATGAAACTCCAGCTTGATTTTCTTTAGTTAATGGTTCTATAAAATTATAAGCTGTTTTTCTTTCTTTAAATTCTGGTGTTTTACGAACTTCTTCATAATGACCTTCCATTTTTTTAATATCATCACCATGTATAAACTTACCTGCTAAAGTATCATGGGCATGACCTAATTGTTCTTCTGGGAAACTAAATACAGTTTTTCCACTTGTAGTATCTAATTCTCCAACTATACCACATAGAGCACATATTGATTTTTTAGTACCTGGCTCAAGGTAGAATAATCTATTGTGACAATGTGGACATACTCCCTCTTCTCCTTGGTATGAAGCTTTTTCAAAATTTTTTGCTGCTTCAACTATATTTAAACCTATTTGATGAACTTGAGCAAGTTTTGTATCATCCATTACCAATTCCTTTGCCCATGGAAACCAAGCATTGTCTATAACTTTCCACATTGGTATTAGAGCTAGCATAGCATGTTCACATTGAACTCTTGTACCCCAGTCAGAACCTCCTATTCCCATGAATGATATTACTTTATCATTAAGTATTCTTGAATCTGGAATTTTTCCTCCTGTAGCTTCTGAAACTTTTGTTCCTATAATATTATTTCCTCTATCTGCTCTTGGTCCAAAACGATCCATTATAGTATGGAATAATCCTGATGCTCCCTCTTCAAAGATAGGGTCTGAAATTATTATCCCATCAGCATCTTTCATTTTGTCAAGTAACCATTCAAAATCATCTTTTAATACACACATACTACCTTTTCCAGATAATAAAGTCTTGACACACGCACAACATCCAGTACAATGTTTAATGTTAATAGATGACATTTGAATAAATTCTACTTCAGCCCCTGCTTCTTGAGCACCCTTAAGTGCAACTTTACACATTGTATCATTATTTCCATTTTTTGTTCCCAAAGAAATACCTAGTATTTTCATTTTTAACTCTCCCTCTTTAGTGTTTATTTAACCTTCTTTCATTTTTAATATATAGAATCCATCATCTAAGGCATCTATGATGATGTAGCCTCTATCATCAACAATAAGATCTTCTGTTACTGCTAAACGTGGTCCTGGGAATCCTGGGAAATAAGATTCTTCTGGCGTTTTATTGGGATTTGGTGGTATAAAATATGCCAACTCTTTGATGTAATATGGATCTGATACATCATAAACCCTTAAACCTGCATGGAAATAACAGCAATATACTCTATCTCCTCTTTGCTCTAGCCATGGCTTATTATCCATTGGTTCATGAAGGTTATGTGGACCAAATGGTCCTGGTTTTCCTAGTCCTGCAACATTAAAGTTAGGATATGGGAAATCTTTTGGCACTTCAGGATATGGAAATTGAGCAATTAATGTTGGTTTTGTTGGGTCACTAACATCAACCATATGTATATTATTCATAGCTTGAGCCTCTGTAATACTCTCTGGTTTAAAAAATTGAAATCGTTCTCCCTCATTTTGAACAACAACTAAATCTCTTCCTGGTAATGGTAGTGCTGTATGAGTTCTTGCTCCTGCAAGCCTACTAGAAAATGCAGGCATAAATGGTAATTCACCTAAGCATTTTGGTCTTGTTAAATCCTCAACATCTAGTACAACTAAGCCAGCTCCTCCATAACCACAATATGCTTTCCCATCTCTTACAAATGGAGGTCCATGAAGCCATCCTTTATCCATAAATTCTGGGCAATGAGGTGCTCCTGGGTCAAAAGTTCTATTTGGATACCCATCTGCATATTGGTCTGGTCTCCACCATTTACCTATTTCCACTGGATTGGTAGGATTTATTATATCTATGACCCTGTAAATCAGACCTTCAAATCCAGCACAGTCACTTGATAAATGTACATATCTTCCTCCGTTATACATAAATCTATGGACACCCATTACATGCTTTAAGCCACAATCCCAATAACCTAAAAACTTAGGGTTTAAAGGGTCTTCTTTTAAACTATATATTCTAATTCCTGCTTCACACTTAATACTTGCTAACTTAGTTTGGTCAACAAGTGCCCCTGGTCCACTTCCACAACTCATAGCTACTATCATTAAATCATCTGCTATTTGAATTTTTGGAGTTGTTGTTGTAGGATACTCTTTGGGGTCTAACATTTGAAAATGTTTTATAAATTGTGGACTATAAGGATTTGTAACATCACTAATCATTACTCCATTTTTTTTACTTCCCCCAAAACAACATCCATATAAATAGTATTTTTCATCTCTTTTATACAGAGCCATTTGAAACATTCCACAAGTCCCATCTAAGTTATTAAAGGAACAAACTTCAAGATTTTTAATATATCCATTATTTCCTTTGCCTTTTGAATAAAATTTATCTTCCATTTTTTCTCCCTTCTTATTTAAAGTATTATCAATTGATATACTTTCATTTTATGAGACAAATTTACTTAAATCCAATATCGTTTTCATGGGAATATATAAGTTATTCTTATTAATAAATTTATAAAATCTGATAAAAATATATACTCAAAACATATATTTTTATACAAATATTTTTCAATATTCTTTAAAAGTAAATTTTCTTATACTATAATAAGTTTTAATTATATAAATAAGGCTTATAAACAATTAAGTTTAAATAGGGGTGATTATTTGAATACTAAACAATTAGAATATTTTATATCTGTAGCAGAAACTCTAAGTTTTACCAAAACAGCAGAAAAATTTTATATTTCCCAAACTGCTGTTACACAGCAAATAAAAGCTTTAGAAGAACGAATAAATGTAACTCTATTTACAAGAAGTAAACGACATGTTGAACTAACACCAGCTGGGAAAGTTTTTTTATCTGAGGCTCGCACTATAATAAAAAATATTAATGATGCTATTGCAAAAACACAACAATTTGCGCATGGTTTTTTTGGAACTTTGAGTATTGGAATCTTAATAGGATATGAAAAAAACAAATTTCAACAATATTTAAAAGAATTTTCTAATACATACCCTAATATATCTATGGATATTTGTACTAATGAGATAACCGAACTTTTAAACTTAGTAAAAAATAATTTTATGGACCTTGCCTTTGTTATTAATCCAGAAAATCAACCGTTAAAAGACTTTGAATATAAAACTGTAGAAAGATATTCTTTGGTAGCCCTTTTACCGTCTGGTCATCCACTTTACAATGAGGATTCTATTGATTTAATTGAACTACAGCATGATAAGTTTATTTTTGTAAAGGAAACAGGAGATGAGTATGGACAAAAATCCATGATACAGAATAGATATCGTGAAGCGGGATTTGTACCTAATGTTGTACAACGTTCAAATAATCTTAATACTATTGAATCATTAGTAGCCTCTAACATGGGGATATCCATTTTACCTTCATTTTGTGTTACAGATACAATGCTAGAGCGTGATATTGCAATAGTCCCTATAAATGAAGTACAAAATAGAATTGAGGTTGTAGTTGTATGGAATAAAAACAATACAAATCCAGCATTGGAAAAATTTATTTCTATAATGTCAACTGCCACTACCCTAAAGGGTAGTAGCTTGTAAAAAGCTAGTTGAATAGCCTAAGTTTACACTACGTTATGTAAGAATATATAGGTACTTTAGGATACTTCTCTAGTTCTAAACTCTACGGTATATCATTAAACATCACTGATGGCAGGTGAAGTGTGGTATATTTAAAACCTTTCATAACATTGGCGAAGAGAGCTTACCACCGTAAGGTGAGGTTAAATTATCTGAAAGGATCATACTATGGTATATGTAATTAATTTTGAAGGAA